>JAFAGX010000327.1 GCA_019237515.1 Acidobacteriaceae bacterium | reverse complement strand
AACCGAACCGAACTATCTGTTTTGGAAGTCCAAAACCAATTTCGAAAGATTGCGGCTGCCCGCGGCCCGTCAGCCAAAGAGGCCCTCGTGCGTGACCTGCTCTCACACGTTTCTCCGCTCGAGGCCAAGTACATCATCAAAATCATGACTGGCGATCTGCGGATCGGTCTAAAAGAGAGCCTGGTCGAAGAAGCGATTGCAAAGGCTGACGGCGCAACTTTGCCGCATGTACAGCGCGCCAACATGCTGTTAGGCGATATCGGAGAGACACTCAAACTAGCCGCTGGTAACAAGCTTGATGAGGCGCGAATGCGTCTATTTCATCCACTAGGATTCATGCTGGCCAGCCCCGCTGCGTCGACAGAGGAGGCGCTCAGTTATTTCCAGAACGCCTGGGTGGAAGACAAATATGACGGTATCCGGGCGCAGGCACACTGCTCCGGAAGTGAGGTTCGACTTTTCTCGCGAACCCGCGATGACATTACGGAGTCCTTTCCCGAATTGTCCGAAGCATTGGCCGGCCTGACGGAGGATGCCATCCTTGACGGCGAAATCGTTGCATGGAGTTATCTGATGGCGGATGCGGGCGAATCCGGGCGCGCTTTGCCCTTCAGCGCTTTGCAACAGAGGCTTGGACGCAAACAAGTTAGCGAGCAGCTTTTGCGTAAGGTGCCTGTCGCATACCTGGTGTTCGACATCCTTTACGCCGGCGGCGATCTGCTGATCGATCGTCCGCTGCGTGAGCGGGGAAAAGTGCTGGATGCGTTGCTAACGGCCGAAAGAGTAGCGGCAGGAGCGCGGTCAAGATCTGCGCAAGGAATTCTCGCGTTAGAGTCTTCGGAGCCTGCACTCGTGACCCAGGTCGTGCGCGCGCCTGTTTTTCAGGCAGCTTCGCCTGCAGAATTGGATCAGTTGTTTGAGGCGGCGCAAGCGAGAGGCAACGAGGGGCTCATGATCAAAAACTCCGAATCCGTCTACACGCCGGGCCGCCGGGGAAAATCCTGGCTCAAACTGAAACGCGAGTTGGCGACTTTGGACGTTGTGGTCACGGCAGTCGAATATGGTCACGGCAAACGCATCGGCGTACTCAGCGACTACACGTTTGCGGTCTGGGATGGCGACAAACTTGTCAACATCGGAAAAGCGTATTCAGGTCTTACCGACGTCGAAATCGCCGAAATGACCAGATGGTTTGTCGGACATACGGTTGAAGATCAAGGTTTCCGTCTCGTTGTCGAACCGAAGATCGTCCTGGAAGTGGCCTTCAACAACATGATGCGATCCGACCGACACAACAGCGGCTATGCGCTACGCTTCCCTCGAATTGTGCGGCTCCGGCCAGATAAGCTGCCGGCAGAAGCCGACACGATTGAGACAGTGAAAGAGATTTTCGAGCGGCAGTCGCGATGAATCGAACAGCAGGCGCGTGGCAATTAGTTCTCCGCAGCCGGAGCGGAGATTGCATTTCCAGATCGTGGCAGCAGAGGATCACAGCCGGTCACATTCCAGGTAATCTCATACCTGCAAGCTTGCGTGCGAAGCTTGCCTTGCCCATCTGCTTGAACATTTTTCGCATTTGGGCGTACTGGCGCAGAAGATTGTTTACTTCCTGCACGCTGGTGCCGGAACCGCGCGCAATGCGTTTGCGGCGGCTGCCGTTGATGACTTCGTGATGAATCCGCTCGTGCGCTGTCATGGAGTTGATAATGGCCTCAATCCGGTTAATTTGCTTCTCATCCACTTTGTCGGCGTGTTTTTGTAAACCGGCGAATGGACCGATGCTCGGCAGCATGCCCATGATGTTCTGAATTGAGCCCATCTTTTTTACTTGCCGGAGTTGATCGCGAAAATCCTCGAGGGAAAACCCATCGCCGGCAAGCGCGCGGGTCGCCATCTCCTCTGCTTTCTTCTTGTCGACATGCTGCTCCGCTCTTTCAATCAGCGAGAGGATATCGCCCATGCCGAGAATGCGAGACACGATGCGGTCGGGATGGAACGGTTCCAGAGCATCATATTTCTCGCCAGTGCCGATGAACTTGATGGGCTGCCCGGTAACCTGGCGAATCGAAAGCGCGGCACCGCCGCGGGCGTCGCCATCCATTTTTGTGAGCACAACGCCAGTCAGCGAAAGCTTTTTGTGGAATTCGTCGGCGGAGTTGACTGCGTCCTGACCGGTCATCGCATCAGCGACAAACAGAATTTCCTGCGGATTCAGAAGGCGCTTGAGCGACTGCATCTCGTCCATGAGTTGATCATCAATGTGGAGGCGGCCTGCAGTGTCGACAATGAGGACGTCGCATCCGCTGTTTACCGCTTCGCGGCGTGCCTCTTTGGCCAGGCGCTCAACGGTCGCTGTGTTGGCCTCAGTCAGTTCGCCTTCGTAAATGTTTGCTTTCACCGCCTGCGCGACGACTTTCAACTGCTCGCGTGCGGCGGGTCGGTACACGTCGACGGAAACCAACAGGGGTCGATGTCCGCCGTTCTTGAGCCAGTTCGCCAGCTTGCCCGAGGTGGTCGTTTTGCCTGAACCCTGGAGTCCCGCCATGAGAACGACCGTCGGTGGTTGCGAGGCAAACTTCAGGCGGGCAGTGTCGCGGCCCAGGGTTTCGACAAGTTCATCACGGACGATCTTGATGACCTGCTCGCCCGGTGAGAGCGCGGTCATGACTTCCTGGCCTACTGCCTTCGCCTGAATATGATCGACCAGTTGCTTTACGACTTTGAAATTGACGTCAGCCTCGAGCAGGGCGAGGCGAATCTCGCGGAGAGCCTCCTGAATATTTTCTTCGTTGAGGACGGCCTGGCCGCGCAGGCTCTTGAAGGCGCGTTGAAGTTTTTCCTGGAGATTCTCAAACATAATGGAAGCTCTATTCTACCAATGCGAACCGACATTCATCCGACACAGCGGCCGACGATCGAGGCTTAACTGAGCAGCTGCAGTACCTTCGCGTGCAGATTTGCATTTGCCGACGCCAGCAGGTTGGTTTGCCAGACCACATCCTCGTTGCCGTCGAAAGACGTGAGCGCGCCCCCAGCTTCCTTTATGCAAGGCGCAAGCGCGGCAATGTCCCATGGGTGCATGCGGGAATCCAGGGCGACATCAACCGTGCCTTGGCATAGCAGGGCATAGTTGATGCAGTCCCCTGACCAGCGGAATCGCCGAGCCTGGCGGTAGAGTTGCGAAAGGTGAACTCCGGGCGTGGGATGCAGCGGATCCATATCTGTGTGTTCAAGCGTAGTCGAAACTACGAATGCTTGTGCCGGATCCGCCACTGATGAGGTGTGTATCCGCTTTGGCTCTCCTGCCTCCCGCTGTAACCAGCAGCCTTGCCCACTTGCTGCGTACACAGTTTCCTGCAATGCGTGCGCCCCAATCACTCCGACGCACGGAACGCCACGCCGCAGATAGCCAATCAAGGTTCCGAAAAGCGGCAGTCCAATCGCGAATGAGGCGGTCCCATCGATCGGATCCAAAAGCCACAGGTGCTCGGCATCCCGTTCTGCCCGCCC
>JAFAGX010000638.1 GCA_019237515.1 Acidobacteriaceae bacterium | reverse complement strand
GGGACCTTCAATCGCAACGGCAACGACGGCACCATCAGCCGTTTTGGATGGAAGGCACAGAACAAGTCGCTGCAGCTGTTTTCCGGCGAAGCCTACAACGTTGAGATGGGTATCACCAATGAGGTTTTCCCCCAGGAACGCCCGCTTCCCGGAGAAGACCAGCAAGGTTCGGGGCTGCCATCGAACTGTTTGAACCTGAGTGGAACCGGCTATCCCGAAGACACCTCCAATCCGAGCGGAGGCTCCAATGCCGCGGTGCTCGATGATGTTTCCGCGTTCTCGAATTTCATGCGGTTTCTGGCGCCACCACAACCGGGCGGAGTCGTGCTCAATGGTCAACCCGTCAGCACAACGTCCATCGCCAATGGCCAGGCGCTGTTCCGATCGATTGGCTGTGCGAACTGCCATAATCCGAGTCCTGGAACAACCCAAACCTCCAATTTCGTTCCGGGCTTGAGCAATGTGCCGGTGCCTGCATTTTCGGATCTTGAAATCCACCATATGGGTTCCGGATTGGCAGACAACGTTTCCCAGGGCGGCGCGGGGGGCGACCAGTTCCGTACCGCCCCGCTGTGGGGTTTAGGGCAACGGATTTTTCTTTTACACGATGGCCGCACAACCAACCTGATCATCGCGATTCGTAGTCACGCAAGCAACGGAAGCGAAGCCACAACCGTGGAACGAAACTTCGGCGCCCTCACTCCCAGTCAGCAGCAGGATCTACTGAACTTCCTGCGCTCGCTGTGAGGGTTCTGACGGCTGGCGGGACACCGAGGGGGTCTCGCCAGCCGCTTTTCCAGTGCTAACAAGACTTTGAAATGGAGGCGGCATGCTTGCGGGGTGTCGGCGTTGGCCGATTGCGGTGGTAATTTTTCTGGCGCTGATTTGGATCAGTTCTGGCCGCGGCCAGAGTGAGGGCGAGAGTGGTTTGTCAAAGCCGCGCCAGCCTTTTACCAAAGTGCCGAGCGGCGTCATTCTGGTCAAAGGCGCATGGTCAGCATCCACCGATTCCTCGACCCCACTACCTGAAAATGGTACCGTCGCCAGGGGTACGTACAAGAATCAATATTTTGGCCTGAGCTATGCATTACCAAACGGCTCGGCTGAGATGTACCAAGGTCCTCCGCCTTCCGACAGTGGACGCTATGTCCTGGCACAAATCCAGCAGGCGACAACCGGGGCTCAATTGTTGATCACGGCCCAAGACATGTTTTTCAGCGCAGCGCCACTCCACGACGCTCTCCAGTGGGCCGCCTATGAAAAAGACAGCCTGCAATCCGATTACAAAGTTGAATTGCCAATCACGGCAACCAACATTGCGGGGCGGCCGTTTTCATTGTTTTCCTATTGGTCCCCAGTAGCCCAGTTGCATTGGTACGTTCTGGCAACTGAAGTTCGCTGCCATACCCTGGAATTTGTTTTTACCAGCCGCGATAGCAAGCTGCTGAACAGTCTGGTCGTACAGATGAACAAAATGTCTTTACCTCCCGACACGAGCACGCCCGCGTCGATCGGCGGTAGCGCTTTTCCGGTGTGTATCAAGGACTATGCAGCAGGCCCGCAGTCAATCAGGCGCGTGGATCCGATTCTTGCCGAACATCGGTTCAATCCAGTTCCCGTGCGGATCATCATCGACACGCGCGGCACAATAAAGCACATTCATTTTCTGAGCGCGTTTCCCGACCAGCAAAAAGCCATCACGGACGCGCTGAAGCAGTGGAGATTCAAACCTTATTTAGATGGCGGGAGAGTATTAGAAGTGGAAACAGGCGTGATGTTTGGCGCTGGCGAGAGCGGTCAAACTGAACGAAGCACCGTCAACTGATTCGGAGTGGAACTCGGGGTGCAGCCTCCTTGAGAACTGCACCCTTCGGTGGCTACTTCTTTTTCATGTTAGCTGCATTGGCGGCTTCCGCGGCGGCCTTCAATTCCTGATTGACCTGAACTAAAAGCTGGCGCGCCTTCTCGGCGTGACCCTTCATATCATAGCGATTATCTTTTTGCGCAGTTGCAATTTCCCGGTTGGCCTCTACCACATGTTTTTGCGCATTCGCCAGATTGGGATGCACCGTCGCATCGATGTCCACGACGGGTTCTTGCGCCAGGGTTATGCCGCAAAACAGCACTACAACTAAAGCGGCCGTGAACGCTTGGATCTTCTTCGTCATTTTTCCTCCGTCCGGATTTCGCAAAAGTGTAACACTGCGATCCTTGTTAATGCACCAAAGTGAATACCCACTCAGGAGTGCATAAGCCGCAGAACTAGCTGAGGGCTTCATTATTATGGCCCAAAGGAGAGGTCCATGCGCACATTTGGCAAAGTTTGCTGGGTTTGGGTCTTGTTCGCGTTGGTGGCGGCCGCGTTCGCCGAAAATAAAGTGCTCGGTGAGCTTGAGCTCCAAGGTGCAAGTAAAGTTGAAAGAGATTCCGGGGTTTGGGTCGATGGCCACTATCTCGGCTACCTGAAAGAACTCAAGGGAGATAAGAAGATACTATTGCTGCCGGGAGAGCATGAGATCGCGGTGCGCCAGGATGGGTACCAGGACTTCGAAACACACGTCACCTTACAGCCCGCAGAAAAGCAAGTCTTGATTGTCACCATGATCAAGGATTCGCGTTTTAAGATGCCGGCGGTTTTCTCCGAAGTGAAGCTGGCAGTGAATCCAAATCGCGCTGCAGTTTTTGTCGATGACTTGTTCGTCGGTCATGCCTCGGAGTTCGACGGCGTGGCGCATAGTTTGCTGGTGGCGCCAGGGCACCGCAAGATTACGATCAGCCTGCCTGGATATCAAACCTTTCAGACGGAAGTGGATCTGGTGGCGAAACAGAAGTTCAGGCTCAAAACCGATCTGGTGAAAGCACCTGCATCGGTGGCAACCTCAGCTTCAAATTGAACCACACGCACGCGAAGCCGCGAGGTTGAAACTCAGCCGCGAGTCAAGAACTCGTACTGTTGGGCGGTCAGCGGCACGACGCTGAGCCGCCCTTGCCGTACCAGCGGTGAATCCGAAAATAGTTTGTTGGCTTTGATGTCCGCCAAAGAGATTGCTCTGGGCAGAGGCTTGCCAGCTTTAATATTGACCTGCGGGTTCTTGGGATCAGCGGCATCGACGGAAACCACCGTGGCAGTTCCAACTGCACTTTTGTGATCACCAGTTTCGTAGATTACGAGGTGCTCCCCCGGCTTCATGGCTCGCAGATGTTTCAACGCTACCGGATTGGAGACTCCGTCCCATGTCGTCGTTGTGTCGCGCTGAAGGTCGGCAAAAGAATATTCCGAAG
>JAFAGX010000499.1 GCA_019237515.1 Acidobacteriaceae bacterium | reverse complement strand
CTGCAGAAAATGGGTTCGGTCACTTTTGATTACGGAAACAATATTCGTACTTTTGCCTTCCAGCGGGGCGTGACAAATGCCTATGATTTTCCGGGGTTTGTTCCTGCTTATATTCGTCCGCTGTTCTGCGAAGGGCGCGGCCCGTTTCGCTGGGTAGCCTTGTCGGGCGAACCGTCAGATATTCACGTAACCGATGATCTGGTTCTCGAGCTTTTCCCGGAGAATCAGATTCTCCGCCGGTGGATCGATTTGGCGCGCAAGCGGATCAAGTTTCAAGGACTGCCGGCGCGTATTTGTTGGCTCGGTTATGGCGAGCGCGCGCAGTTTGGCTTGGCAATCAATGACCTGGTAAAGAAGGGGAAGATCAAAGCGCCGATTGTCATTGGGCGCGATCATCTCGATTGTGGCTCGGTCGCGTCTCCATTTCGCGAAACTGAAGGTATGAAAGATGGCAGCGATGCCGTGGCTGATTGGCCCCTGCTTAATGCGCTGCTCAATACAGCTGCGGGTGCGTCGTGGGTCTCGATTCACAACGGAGGGGGCGTAGGAATCGGATACTCACTGCACGCGGGCCAGGTGACCGTCGCCGACGGAAGCGAGATGATGGCGCAACGCATCGAGCGGGTATTGACGACCGATCCAGGCATGGGCATCGTTCGCCACGTGGACGCGGGTTACGAAGAAGCGAAGGAGTTCGCAAGAAAAACCGCCGTTAAGATTCCAATGCAGCCATAGGACGTCAGTGCTTGGCGTAGAGAAGGCGACTTAGTGTCAACACTGCTACACTGCTGCCGTGAATTCTTCCGGGCAACGGCGTAAACAGAAGTCATCTTTTCTTCTGGCCAATATCGGCCAACTGTTGACGTTGCAATCGCCTTCGCCGGGCCCGCGGCGTGGTCTTGAACTGAAAGAACTGGAAATCATCGAAGACGCGGCTGTCCTCTGCCACGGCGGGAAAATTGTCTCCATCGGCAAAAGCAAAGATGCCCAGCGGGATTCCTGGATCAAGAAAAATCGCAAGAGGCTGATCGAGATCGACTGTGAGCGGCATGTGGTGTTGCCCGGTTTCGTCGACTCCCACACCCATCCTGCTTTCATCAATCCTCGCCTTGTCGACTTCGAGAAACGTATCGCCGGAGCCAGCTACGAAGAAATTGCCGAGGCGGGGGGCGGCATCCGGGCAAGCGTCGACGCGGTGCGCGAAGCGTCCAAGACACAATTGGCCGAAAAAGTTTTAGAAGCGTTTCGCCAAATGGCTGAGCAGGGCACGACCACGATTGAAGCGAAGTCAGGCTACGGTCTGAGCGTCGAATCGGAAGTGAAATCGTTGGAAGCGATTCGTCAAGCCTCGGGTCAATGGCCGGGAACAGTCGTGAGCACTTTGCTGGGAGCTCACGTCGTTCCCTCAGAGTTCCTGCAAAATTCTGAGCAATACATCGACCTCATCTGCTCGGAGATGATCCCGCAAGTCGCTAAAAGGAAGCTGGCCCAGTTTGTGGATGTGTTCACCGATCGCGGAGCTTTTAACTCTGAACAAACTGCAAGAATTTTCGACTCTGCTCGAAACCACGGACTCGGCGTCCGCGCCCATGTTTGCCAACTGAGTCAAACCGGATTGCAGCCTTTGCTGCAATACCAGCCGGCATCGTTCGACCACATGGATTGCGTGAGTGAAGCAGACATCACCGAACTAGCTAAGCGTCAAACTCTCGCAACACTGGTTCCCGGAGCAAATTATTTTCTCGGGCTCGACAGATTCCCGCCGGCCCGCAAGCTGATCGATGCCGGCGTTCCGGTCGCGTTGGCTACGGATTTCAACCCGGGCTCATCGCCGACGCCGAGCATGCCATTCGTTCTATCGCTCGCATGCACGCACATGAAGTTATCGCCCGCCGAAGCAATTGCGGCGGCGACCATCAATGGCGCCTGGGCGCTGCGGCTACAGAGTCGGAAGGGCTCGATTGAGCCGGGCAAAGACGCCGATCTCGCGCTATTTGACGCCAAGGATTACCGTGAAATTCCCTACTGGTTTGCGACGAATCGTTGTTCGCTAACGTTGGCGAATGGAATCGTCTGCTCCGGCATAAAGTAGCAACCTGCAGAAGTTGTCAGCGAGAAGGCTTCGTTGATGCGCCTGCACCTGAGAACTCTCTTCATGCTTCGCTTTGAGCGAAGCCTCGGTTGTTGTTGTTATAATCAGGCTGTTCCACTGCCCAGACTGGCGTCCGAAGCGCGATTGAAGTGGTATAAGCATCTTAGGGCGTCATCCGCAATTGAGATTGGCCAGGTAGCTCAGGTGGTAGAGCGCAGCCCTGAAAAGGCTGGCGTCGGCGGTTCAACTCCGTCCCTGGCCACCATGTTTTCAAGCACTTAATTCCTCTCCAAACTCGAATTACGTTCCAAAACGTTCCAAAAATTCTGCGAACGGCTGCTGGTATTTGCCTCAAACAAAT
>JAFAGX010000379.1 GCA_019237515.1 Acidobacteriaceae bacterium | reverse complement strand
CCGACTCCAAGCGTAAAGCAAAAGCTACAAGCAAGTAGCGCTCAGCAATTAGCAGTCAGAATTTGCAATAGCCACTCAGAGACCGATACCAAGAATTCAAAACTCACAATTCAGAATCCCACACTTGCTGTGGGGCTATCTCAGCGCCATTGCTGCTTCCGCAGAGAATTCCAGAGGGGCGAATTCACCAGCCAAAAACTTGGGATAAGCTGCAGCCGCGATCATGGCCGCGTTGTCAGTGGAAAGCGGACGCGAAGGGAAAAATACCGGCAAACCCTGCATGGCCGCGTCTTTTTCAAAGCGTACACGAAGTTCGTTATTTGCAGCTACGCCGCCAGTCACAAAGAGAGTAGCCACGTCGTAGGCGCGAGCCGCCGCAAGTGTCTTCTCGATGAGATCTTCCACCATCGCACGTTGGAAGGATGCCACCAGATCCATCGTTTGCTGATCGCAGTTGGGCAAAATATCTTCGAGCTTAGGCTGGCGGATATCAGCCAACTTTTGCCGGCGAGCCTCGATCGAGGCTTGGAGATCGTGAGTTTCTACATACCGCAAAACTGCAGTCTTGATTCCGCTATAAGAGAAATCAAATCGCAGTCGCGTGTCCGCAGGGCTTCGGCTTTCCTTTCGATCAGGATGCTTGATCTGGGAAGGCGCAAAGCTTACAGCTTTGGGATTCCCGTGAACTGACATTTTGTCGATGATTGGCCCGCCCGGATATCCAAGGGCCAGCAGCTTGGCTACCTTGTCAAACGCTTCTCCGGCAGCGTCATCCCGGGTGTGGCCGATGTTCTCATATACCCAGGTGTTCCCCTTCTGTTCCGCTAAATACAGGTGGGTATGTCCGCCGGAGACAACCAGGGCCAGCACCGGAAAGGTCAGCTCGCGGTTTCCCTTCTGCCGCTCTTCCAACAGAACTGCATGAATATGCCCTTCCAGATGATTTACCGCGATCAGCGGCTTCTCCAGAGCGAATGCCAGCGCTTTGGCGTAGCTGATGCCAACCAGGAGCGCACCCGCTAAGCCAGGACCCTGAGTCACCGCGAGAGCATCCACGGACTGGTAACTTTGCCCAGCATCCGCCAGCGCTTTACGCACAACCGGAACAATGGCGCGGAGATGCTCGCGAGACGCAAGCTCAGGGACGACGCCGCCATAGGGCTGATGCGTTGCAATCTGCGAGAAGACTACGTTCGAAACGATCTGCTCGCCCGAGCGCACCACGGCTGCTGCGGTTTCATCGCAGGAGCTTTCAATTCCGAGAATGTAGGCATCTTCTGTCATGAGCAACTCTGCGCAAGCGATCGCCTAGTGAGTACGTGCCAATAAGGTTTCGTGTGGATCGACGACAATTCTCTTGGTACCTGCGGGAACGACGAGGTGGAAAGGGGTCTCGGGACCATCGGCGAAAATCCGCCCCAGAAATACCAGACTGCCCCCTCTCGCCGCATACAAAGGCACCGGCGTGACCAGTTCCTTGGGTGCATCTTGTTGCAACAGAATACCGCCAACGACGACTTTGCCCCCTTTATCTCCAAACTTGACTGCGCGAACTTCAAAGTGCGGGATTGCCGTGCCATTGACCCAGCCATCGTAAAACCAGTCGAGGGACTTCCGTCCTTCATACCATAAGGAGTGCGGTAATTCCTCTTGAAACACCTTCAACATCTCCCGCGTGGTGATTGGTTTGCCCTCGAACTGTTCCCTGATTCTGCGTAGCGCGCGCATAAAGGGTTCGTTCTCGCCATTCTCTCCGAAGCTGGATTTCTGGCGGCCGGGTTCGGCATCGCGCATCATGGTTCGCAACATATGAAAGAGCCATGTCCCGCGTCCATAGCTGATGGCTTCATATCCGGTAGGGAATTGAGAACAGGAAAGCCGCTGGCCGAGCGTCACCGGGCCATCGTTCATGAGCAACACGCCTGCCTTGGTCTTCTGCAAGAGATCGTCGCGATATTTCCGCATCACAGCATGAAATTCCGCAGAATCTTCTTGTTGCAGCAGCATCATCGAGCTGTAATTCGCCAGTCCTTCAGAAATCCATTGGTCTCGATAACCGTCCCACGTGATGAGATCTCCCCACCACTGGTGAGCGGTCTCGTGCGCTATAACGGACGCGATGAGGGTCTTGTCTACGGGAGCCATGCGCAAGCCAGATCTTTCGTCCGCATCGAGGAACGAAAGGCTGGACAGAAAGATCAGACTTGGCCATCCCTGACTTAGGTTTCCCGGCATCTGGGTCAGCGCTAGTTCGCTTACCGGATACGGCCCGAAGTATTCAGAATAAAATTCCACGGCGCGAGCGGCTCTTGCCGCCACCATCTCCACATTCCGCGCTGGGGACGGCGGCAGCGGCGAGATGGCGAGCGGTGGTGTTTCTCTGCCAATCGGCGGCACGTAGATGTCGGACTGGCTTTCTGCCTGTGGGAAACCGCGTTCGACTGCAGAGGTCCCGTATGCTTCAACGGTAACGTTGCCTGCGCGTGCAACTGCCCGTCGATATTTTCCAAGATTGAATCCTGCGAAGGGAATGGGCCGCTCAGAAATCCAGCGGCTTACTTGTTCACCGGGACTCGTGCTGCTCGCGCCGGCCGCCGGCAATACATAGGTCCGTTTCCCGGTCGCGATCAAGGTCCAACCTGCTGGATAGCGGAACTCCAGATCAAATCTGGTCATGGTAAGTCCCCGGTTTGGATACCAGGTGCCTCTATCGCCCACGTACAGCAGTCCAGGACCCGCTTCCGACAACACCTCCCCTCCGTACACGAAGTGCAACCTGATTTCCTGGCCCGCACGAATGGCTTCGGGAAAAACTACTACTACCAAATCGTTGCCACGCTTTGCCAGCTGAGTGCCGTCGATCGACGGATTATGAATAAATTGCAGCGGCTGCCCGTCCGCTTCCACTTTGCTGATCACCAACGTTCGCGCGAGTTCGAACAGAACGGCACGCTGGCCGCCCTGCCGAACTTTGACGTCCAGCGTAGCGTCTGCCTGGATGCTCGTCGGCGGAGTGATCTGGGCCGCGATCCTGCAACTGACGATGTCGAGAGCGTTGGCTTGACCTTCTTCGAGAGCAATACTGTTTGCCCCACCCGAATCGTTGTTCTTGGGCAAGAATGAAAACGAAGTCCACACGTCGTAGTAAGTTGTTCCCTCAACCGTACGCGGCTGCGCGGCCCACACCTGCTCGGGAGCGTTCGAATCAAAGAAGATATCGAATGTTCCCTTTGTTTCCCCTTGGATGACGGCATGCAGAAAACGGTCGTCAGGATCGCCTCGGCGCGGGGAAGGTGGCGAATCGACAAGTTCTCCCGACGCTGGAAGAAATCTGCAAAATGTCATAAACAGACGCAACGCATCTGTGCGCGCCAGACTGCGGGCAGGCGCATCCCATTGGGAGACAAACTCCTTCGCGTTCTCCGATGACGTCAGCAGCGGCTGCAATTCCGCGAAGGTGTTGTCGTTGAAGCGGAAATACCCGCTGCTAAACCTCTCTTCCAGAATTGCCGCTCCGGTTTGCAACATCATCGAAGCGCGTTCGACCTGATTCGGCGGTGTAAGGAGAATCTCACCTTCTCCGACAAAAAACGCTCCCGTCACTTGCCCTGCCACGTCCGAGGTAAATCCGATTTCGCCATCATCGAGAGTGATATGGAAGGCTGCACGATCGAGCGAGACGTCACGAACGTGGTAGACACGGTTGGAATCAAGTCCGATGCTCTCAAGCTGAAGAAACAGGGCCTTGGCGGGATCCGCGTGTAACGGAGGTGTAGGGCCGAGGATGCGAATCGACGGGTTCGACTGTGGCTTTGCGGTCTCCTGTGCGAACGCCGCCAGCCCGCCTGCCGAAATGACGCACAGCAATATCGGAACGAACCTGTGTCGAATGGGCATTACTACCGTCACCTACGTTTGCGAGTCGCCGGCTTCTAGAATGCGCATAAATGCGACGTCCTGCAGTCCTCTTATCCCTATTATCTGCCTTGCTGGCGCTGGGTTCTAGCAACCTTACAGCGGAGACGATCCACCTCAAAAATGGACGCACAATCTGGGCAGAACACGTCCGCGAGAAGGGCACGCAAGTCGAATACGAAATCGGCGAAGATAGCTATTCCATTCCCAAATCGTTGGTAGACCGGATCGAAGCGGGAGGTATTTCACCGCAAGTCTCCCAACCGGGAGCACGCGATTTGCCGGTTTTAGTTCCGGCTAACAGCACCAATCAAGATTCTCCGGCCCTAAAAAAGATTATTCATGATGGAGCTGTCGACGAGGGGGAGTTGTCGGCCGTCGAACAGTCTGCGAACCCCGCGACAGCAGCCGTAGCGTACTTCCTTGCAGGAAAGTATGAATTCGAGCATGGCAATTTCAGCAAGGCGAGACCATACCTCGAGAATGCGTTGCGTTTTGATGCGGATAGTCCCAGCGCTCTGAACTACTACGCAGTTTTGCTGGCGAGAACCGGACATGCTTCCGACGCTGTGAGTTATGCGGAACGATCGGTTCGAGCATCTCCGAATTCTCCGGATAGCCTCACCGTTCTGGGCTATGTGCAATACGCTGCCGATCGCGACCAGGAGGCGGTCCGAACCTGGAAGCGGTCATTGGAGCTTCGGCCAGACCCGATCGTACAGAGTTATCTCGCCAAAGCGGAGCGCGATAACTCGGCCCAGGCAGGCTATTCCGAGAAAGAAAGCAGTCACTTTACCTTGCATTACGAGGGAGAGCAAACATCAGAGTCTTTGCGCGGTCAATTGCTCGCAACTCTCGATTCGGAATATGACGACCTTGTGCGCGAGCTGGGAATTGAGCCGCGCAGCAGCATCCCGGTAATTCTCTACACCCGGCAGACGTTCTTCGATGTGACAAATGCTCCGTCATGGAGCGGCGCCATCAATGATGGGAAGCTGCGCATTCCCATCCAGGGTGTGAGTTCAGTCACGCCAGAGTTGGCAAGGGTCTTGAAGCATGAATTAGCGCATTCGTTCATCGCCCAACTGTCTGGGGGACGCTGTCCGCAATGGCTCAACGAGGGCATCGCTCAACTCGTCGAGCCGAAGCCGTTGGCCAGCGGAAACCGCCTGGCTGAACTGTATCGAGCGCAACAACAGATTCCTCTCAACGCCATGGAAGGCACCTTCGTCAACTTTTCTTCCGTGCAGGCGGTGCTAGCGTATGCGGAATCCCTCGCTGCCGCGCAATACATTAGCGAGACATATGGAATGAGCGACTTGCAGCGCATTCTGGAAAGACTTGGGCAGGGAAGCTCGACTGAAGCCGCCCTGCGCGCCATCCTGCACTCCGGCTACGGCGATCTGGAAAATGAATTGTCAAAATACCTGACCAGCAAGTACGGCAGTTAGGAATTTACTTATCAGGGAAATTGATTTGCCCCCACCCACGTTTTCGTGATAATTTCCGCCCGTCGAGCGAGATGCGAAATCCGTTCAGTGGCCTCAGGCGCAATTCGATCCCAAGAAGGGATCCTGTCGAGGCACAGGTCCCCGAACTTCAAGATGCCAACATCGCTGCCGTGTACTACGGGCAGCGAATGG
>JAFAGX010000304.1 GCA_019237515.1 Acidobacteriaceae bacterium | reverse complement strand
GCTGTCATCTTCCGGGGCAATGTGAACAACGACTAATTCCTGGGAGAGCGTGTACGCGAAACGCAGCGCCTTCTCTGCCACTTTGCTCCAGCGCTGAAGAGGAAGCACCACGAGCGGGGGCGCAACAGGTTTCAGTGCCCCGGGAACTGGGCAGTCACATTCCCGAATGATCTTCTCGTAATGCCGATAAACAGCCGTCATCAACCAGATAATCAGCGGAATTGCCAGAACGGTGATCCACGCACCCTCCGTGAATTTCGCGACGATCACAATACATGCCGTCAGTCCGGTAGCCAGCGCACCGATACCATTGATCAGCATGCTGGGAAGTGCACCACCTCCTCCCGCCTTTTTCCAATGCATCACCATGCCGGCCTGCGAAAGCGTGAATGCCACGAACGCGCCCACAGCAAACAAAGGAATCAGGCGATCCGTAACTCCTCGAAATGCGATCAGCAGGCAAGCGGAAAGAACCGCCAGCACATAGATCCCGAAAGAGAAAACAAGCCGCCGACCTCGAACGGCGAACAGGTACGGCAAGTAGCCATCCTCTGCAATGAAGTGGCAGAGGCGCGGGAAGTCGGCAAACGAAGTATTCGCTGACAGGGAAAGAATTGTCAGGATCGAGGCCATGGTAATGAAATAGAAAACACCTCGTCCTGCAACCGCACCGGTTAGTTGCGATAACACGCTTTGGTAGCCAGGCTGCCCCGGAGGAGTTGCGCTGATCCCGTACACGCGACACAAGTAGGCGATTCCCGCAAGCAAGAGAATGAGAACGACAATGATCGTGGTCAGTGTTATGCGGGCATTCTTCACTTTGGGATCGCGAAACGCCTGTACACCATTGCTGACTGCCTCCACTCCGGTCATCGCCGTGCATCCGCTCGAGAAGGCTTTGAGGAGGAGCCATAAGCTGACGCTCGCGATTGCCGGTCCCGGGTGCGGAAAAGGAGCAGCCGCTGGCGGACGTCCACCATGGGCAACCACTTGGAAAACCCCTGTGAGAATAACTCCAGCAAGGCAGGCAATGAACAGGTAAGTTGGCGCCATGAAGACCAGCCCCGCGTCACGCACGCCACGCAGATTCACCAGCGTGAGCACAACCAGGATTCCAAGACATAATGGGAGCGTGTGCGGCTGCAACTTGGGCACGGCAGAGACAATTGCACCAACACCCGCAGAAATTCCTACGGCAACATTGAGCGTGTAGTCGATTAAAAGGGCTGTCCCTGCCAGCAGGCCCGCGCCGCGTCCAAGGTTGGCTGTGGCCACAATGTAGGAACCCGCGCCGCTCGGGTATGCGGCGATCGTTTGACGATACGAGAAATAAACAATACCCAACAGCACGACGATGGCGAGGCTGATTGGGACAATGTAGGCAACCCCTGCAATCCCAAGCGCCGCCAGGATTGTGAGCGCCGCTTCTGGACCATAAGCAGCAGAACTCAACGCATCGAGTCCAAAAACGGGGATACCCGCCGCTGGCCCAATCGCTTCTTTCTTGTCTTCTTCTGACGAAAGAGGTCGCCCGAACAAAAGGTCCAAAAGTGACTTGGACTTCGACGGCGTTGCGGTTTGTTCTATCACTTGCAAGAGATCAACGGCGTTAGATGCCATCCAGCGGCAACCGCTCGCGATTCATATCGGTTATGGTTCGCGTGCCGTCAGCTTTACCGCCCTACACATCTTTGTTATAACCCAACCAGCGGATCCATCTTTGTCTGAAGACTCAACGCAAGCCGGGTTGCAGGTTCCCGATCCTGCCTATCAGCAGCAGGATGAAGTATTTTCGCGGGCATTTGAGGTCGTCAACCAAGCTATCGCACAGCGGGCTTTCCCCTCTGCTTCCGTTGCACTGACTCACAGAAGCAAACTCGTTTGTCTGAAGGCTTTTGGCCATTTTCTGTACGAGCCCGACACGCCTGAAACCACCACCGGCAGTATTTTCGATCTTGCGTCGCTCACTAAAGTCGTTGCGACCACAACCATGGCGATGATTCTCTACGAGCGGGGATTGCTCGATCTCGAGATACCGGTAACTTCCGTAGTGCCGGAATTCAAAAGCAATGATCCTCGCCGCGAGCAGGTCACGATTCACATGCTGCTTGCTCACGCCTCCGGACTGCCGGCCTATGAAAAGTTGTTTCTGAAAGCGCATGATCGCGATGAGCTACTGAACGCTGCGATGCGAACGAGGTTAAAGCATGATCCCGCGTCCACCTCCGAGTACAGCGACATAGGTTTCATCATTTTGGGAGTGGCTCTGGAACGACTCGCGCAGGATGCACTCGATCATTTCTGCCGCCAGGAAATCTTTGGACCGCTAGGCATGGCACACACCACCTTCGACCCGCCGCTGCACTGGTGGTCGATGATTCCGCCCACGGCGGACGATCAAAGCTTTCGACAACGAATCATTCAAGGCGAAGTTCAGGATGAAAACGCGAGTGTGTTGGAGGGAGTAGCGGGCCATGCAGGACTTTTCGCGACGGCTGAAGATCTGGCGATCTTTGCCCACACAATGCTGCAGAGAGGAGGCGCCATCATTCGCCCTGAAACCCTGGCCTTGTTCACTCGCCGCGAATCTGCTCCCGCCGGTACTTCGCGCGCGCTAGGCTGGGATACACCCTCGTTGCCGTCGCAGGCGGGCAAGTATTTCTCCGAGCATTCCTTCGGCCATCTAGGATACACCGGAACATCGCTTTGGATTGATCCGGAACGGCAACTCTCAGTAACGCTGCTGACGAACCGAACCTGGCCGGACTGCAAGAACGAAGCCATCAAGCAAATTCGACCGGCGTTTCACGACGCCGTGGTCGAGGCGCTTGAAGCTGTCTAGCGTGCCGCTGATGACGGTGTGCTTCAGATGCTCCATCTCGCAGAACGGCTCAGCCACCAGGCGTCAGCCTCGGGTACACGCGGGACGCGCACATAGGGCGCAACTATCGCAGAGCCTCTTGCGAAGATAGACTCGTCGTTAATGCAGCTACGCCATCTTCCCACCGAGAAAACCAATCCCGCATCCAAAAACCTGGACACAAGATCCTCTCTCGAGATCGCCCGGATCATTAACCGCGAAGATGGGAAGGTTGCGGCCGCTGTCAAACGCGCACTCCCGCAAATCGCAAAGGGGATCGATGTGATCGCTGCTGCGCTAAAGGCCGGGGGGCGCCTAATCTATGTTGGGGCCGGTACGAGCGGGCGCATCGCGGCACTCGATGCCAGCGAATGCCCGCCTACATTCAATACTGATCCCCGGACCGTGCAGTTCGTGATCGCGGGAGGCGTCAAAGCTCTCGCCGCGGCGACGGAAGCAAGCGAGGATTCCCGAACGCTCGGGAAGCGTGCGCTGGCTAAGAGAAAACCCGGCGCGAAAGACGTTGTTGTAGGAATTGCCGCCAGCGGCCGCACTCCATTCACGATTGCAGCAATCGAATACGCCCGTCGCCGCGGCGCAAAAACCATCGCGGTAACCTGCAATCGAAATTCGCCTCTCGGGCGGGCGGCGCATTTTGAGATTGTCACGGTTGTAGGCCAGGAAGTGGTTGCCGGCTCCAGCCGCATGAAAGCTGGCACCGCGCAAAAAATGGTCCTCAACATGCTTTCGACGGGGACCATGGCGAAACTCGGTTACATTTATGGCAATCTGATGGTGAACGTTCATGTTAAAAATTACAAGCTACGCGAACGAGGCATTACGATCTTGCAGCAAGCCACGGGGGTTAATGTGGAAGCTGCTCGACGGGCGCTGAAATCTGCGGCAAATGACGTTCCGGTAGCGTTGATCATGTTGCAAACCAAGGCTACACGAAGCGAAGCTGTGCGAGCCTTGAAGATGGCAGGACGCAATGTGCGGCGGGCAATCGCATTGGCAAGACCGATGTAGCAACGGGTCTAAGCCTGAGGGCATCTGTTCCATAACGGCTGGCCCTGCACCTTCGATTTCCGCAGCCGTCAATCGATCACAGAGGTTCCCCGTTACAATATGGCTCGCACCACAGAATGGACGTGCTCGATGGGTGTCGCGGTCGCCACGGCTGTTGCCGGAGAAAAAACCCGTATGGACAAGTTCGTAGTTCGAGGCGGAGCTCCTCTGCTCGGAACCATCCGTGTGAGCGGGGCCAAGAACGCAGCTCTGCCCGCGATGGCAGCGGCTTTGCTCACCGCCGAACCCGTCATCCTGGAAAATGTTCCGCAGGTCCGAGACATTGACACCACGCGCAAGTTACTCGCGGCCATGGGTGCGGAAGTCGAATTAGGGTATGGGCGGGCGCAGCACCGCACAACGATTCAATGTCGGAATTTGGCATCCCCGGAAGCTTCCTACGAATTGGTCAAAACCATGCGCGCGTCCACGCTGGTTTTGGGTCCTCTAGTTGCGCGTTGCGGGCGAGCGCGCGTTTCCCTTCCCGGTGGATGCGCCATCGGCGCTCGGCCGATTGATCTGCACATCAAAGGCCTGGAGCGACTTGGAGCCGCCATCACGCAAACACACGGCTATGTAGAAGCAAGCGCTAAGCGGTTGCGGGGAGCCGAAATCGTTTTTGACAAGATCACGGTCACAGGCACGGAAGACCTGCTCATGGCCGCTGTACTCGCCGATGGCGAAACTTTAATGCTCAACTGCGCCCGTGAGCCTGAAGTGGCGGATCTTGCCGCATTGTTGAACAAAATGGGAGCCCGCATCGAAGGCGCGGGAACTCCAACTATTCGCGTGAAAGGCGTCGATAAGCTGCATGGCGCGAAGCACCGCATCATTCCAGACCGCATCGAGGCAGCAACCTTCATCATTGCTGGAGCAATCACTGGTGGTGACCTGAACGTGGCAGGCTGTGATCCCGATCACTTGGGGGCAGTGCTACAGAAGCTCGCCGAAGTGGGCGTAAAGACAGCTCACACCAGCGATTCGGTTCGAGTTATGGGTGACAATCCGCTGAAAGCCGCGGACATGATCACTGAGGAATTTCCCGGTTTCCCGACCGACGTCCAGGCCCAATACATGGCGTTAGTGACGCAAGCCGACGGGACTTCGATCATTACCGAGAACATTTTTGAAAATCGCTTTATGCACGCGCTCGAACTGGTGCGCATGGGAGCGAATATCAAGATTGAAGGCAGCCGCGCCGTGGTTCGAGGCAAAACTTCGCTAAGCGGAGCAGCAGTTCTGGCTTCGGATTTGCGCGCGTCCGCCTCCCTGGTAATAGCAGCGCTGGTAGCCGATGGGGAGACAATCATCGACCGCGTTTATCACATGGACCGCGGCTATGAAAACATTGAAGAAAAGCTGCGCGGCGTGGGCGCACAGATTCGCCGTATTGGCGAGATCCTGCCGAAAAAAGCCGTGCCTCCTGCCAGCCACGTTTGACCCAAGCGCTACGTTCAAACACTGGGCAAATCCCGCATACATACGCGGAACTATTGTCCTTTGGTGTACTTACAGCTCCGCAACATATTCCGGCGCTGCGCGTTTCTATAGGATGAGAACCGAGGAGCCTTTATGAAGATCGCTCGTCCAATTCGATGGCTTGTGTTGTTGACCGTTCTAATCGCCATTTGCGGTGCGGCCTCGGCCGGAGTATTCATTTCAGTAAATTTTGGCCCGCCAGCGCTGCCGATCTACGAGCAGCCGCCCTGCCCGGATGAAGGCTACATCTGGACGCCCGGTTATTGGGCTTACGGTCCCTATGGCTATTACTGGGTCCCGGGTACTTGGGTATTGGCTCCTCAACCTGGATATTTGTGGACGCCCGGTTATTGGGGATACGGCGAAGGTCTCTATTACTGGCATCCCGGCTATTGGGGACCAGTTGTAGGCTTCTATGGCGGAATTCCCTATGGCTATGGCTACACGGGCGAGGGCTATCACGGCGGATATTGGCGGGACAACCACTTCTACTACAACCAGACCGTCAATAATGTGAACGTTACGAGAGTCACGAATGTTTACAACACAACCATCATCAACAACAACACCACGACAGTGAATCGCGTGAGCTATAACGGTGGCCCGGGTGGAATCACGGCCCGACCCACCGCCGCAGAGGAAGCCGCTGCTCGGGAAAGGCATATCGAGCCCACGCAGGCCCAGACGCAACATGAAACGTTAGCGAAAAACAATCCACAACTTAGGGCTTCTGTGAATAATGGACGCCCACCGATAGCCGCGACCGCAAAGCCTGCTGCATTCAAAGGCAATGGCGTGGTCGCTGCTACACGCGCTGGAGAGCCGTACAAGGCACCCGTAAATCGGCCTGTAACCAACAACAATGTCCCACGGCCCGGAAACAATGTGCCGCGGCCGCCGAATGCATCATTGAACGGGAATGCGCCTCATCCCGCAAATCCTCATCCGGAAGTTGAGTCGCGGGGTGTACCTAACGAGTCCCACAATGTGCCGCGTCCGCCAAGCACGTACCAGCCAGGAAACGGGCCACACACGAATCAGCCAATGATTCAAAATGCGCCTCGGGAAGGCAGTGTAGGAACCCAGAATGCGCCAAGACCTGCTTATGGGAATCAGAACCAAGGACCTCGTCCGGAGTACACACCCCACAACCAAGTACAAGCTCCGCGGGTGAATGAAGCTCGTCCGCCCGAAGCGGCCAAGCCGGAATCCACGCCGCATCCGCAATCTGAAACTCGGCCCGAAGAACCTCGACACGAGCCGCCGAAATAGTCAATTGGCTGCCCCACCCTTCGCGATTTTTGAATAGTGGGGATCTTTGTTCAGGATCTGTAAAGGGTTACCATGGGTGCCCTACGTCTCGCCGCCTTTGCGAGACGTGGGACCCTTGTAAAGCGATCAAGCATTAGCCCCGCAGCACCGCTTGTATTTCTTGCCTGATCCGCAGGGGCAAGGATCGTTCCGCCCTACTTTGGCTGAATTGCGCACGACTTGCTGCACCGCTTGCATATCGCCGGATCCGGCCATGCGCGCCTGCTCGAGTTCGCGCCGTTTCCGGCGCTGGAAAGCTTCTTCGATCTCGTCAACTGACGTGCTGACGTTGCGCGGACGGCGGCCGCCGTTGCCATCGCCAGTAACAGCAGCCGCTTCCGCACTGAAGTCCGGCGCCGTGGTGGCCATCGCGGGTTCCGGCCGCTCCAAAATCTGCATCAGGTAAAGATAGCGAACCGTCTCTTCCTGAAACCGCTGCATCATGGCTTCGAACATGTCGAAGGATTCGCGCTTATACTCGACCAGGGGATCGTGCTGTCCGTATCCCCGAAGCCCGATTCCCTCTTTCAGGTGATCCATGCTGAGCAGGTGATCTTTCCATTGGGAATCGAGCACGCTTAGCATGATCATGCGCTCGTGATAGCGCATCGCATCCGGACCAATCAGCTTCTCCTTGGAATCGTATCGAGCCTTTAACTTGTCGAAGATCGCGTCGCCAAGTTCCTGCCGGTTCAGAGTTTCCGGCTTGAGTCCTTCGGCAAGGATGTCTACGCCAAAGCGAGTGAAGATCGCATCCTTGAGGCCTTTGATGTCCCAATCGGCAGGATGCGCTTTGACTGCGCAAAACTGATTCATCAGTTCGCCGAGAATTCCGGCGACATAATCTTCGAGAATCAATTCCTTCTGATCGACGCCTTCGAGCAACTGCCGGCGCAGGCCGTACACCGCCTCGCGCTGCTTGTTCATGACGTCGTCGTATTCGAGCAAGTGTTTGCGAGCTTCGAAGTTCTGCGCCTCGACTGCTTCCTGTGCTTTTTCAATACGGCGCGAAATCAGGCGCGATTCAATGGGAACGCCCTCTTCCATCCCGAGGCGTTGAAGCAGGTTCGAAACCCATTCCTTGGCGAAGATGCGCATCAGATCATCTTCGAGTGACAGATAGAAACGCGAGGAACCGGGATCACCTTGCCGGCCCGCACGGCCACGAAGCTGGTTGTCGATTCGGCGGGATTCATGCCGCTCCGTACCGAAGATGTGCAGGCCTCCGACGGCGACGACCTGGTCGTGTTCTTTGTCCGTCTGCTGTTTGTATCTATTGAAGGTTTCCGTCCATTGATCTATGGGAACCACGTATTCGTTCCCGGCGTAATACCAGACCGTGTTCTTGCTGTCATCAATCGCGGCTTGAACTTTGCCTTGCGCAGCACGTAGCGGCTGAGCAATTCCCTTCTTGACGCACTCCTGCTTCGCCATGAATTCAGGATTGCCGCCCAGCAAAATATCGGTCCCGCGGCCCGCCATGTTGGTGGCGATCGTTACCATGCCTTTGCGGCCCGCCTGAGCCACAATCTCTGCCTCTCGCTCGTGCTGCTTGGCATTCAGCACCCAGTGCTTCACACCTTTTTTCTTCAGCAAATCCGAAAGCCGCTCGGATTTTTCAATCGAAGTCGTTCCCACAAGTACCGGCTGGCCAGTGGTGTTGAATTTCTGAATCTCATCCGCCGCCGCGAAATACTTTTCCTTCTCCGTTCGATACACGACATCGGGGTTTTCGATGCGCAGCAGAGTCCGGTTCGTCGGAATCACCATGACTTCGAGCTTGTAAATTTTCTCGAATTCCGTGGCTTCCGTTTCCGCCGTACCGGTCATTCCCGCGAGCTTCTTGTGCATACGGAAATAATTCTGAAAGGTAATGGTCGCGAGCGTCTGATTTTCGCGCTCAATCTTGACGTTTTCTTTGGCTTCTACGGCCTGATGCAAGCCGTCCGACCAACGGCGACCAGGCATAAGCCGACCCGTAAATTCATCAACAATGATGACTTCCCCATCTTTGACTACATATTCGACATCCCGGTGATAGAGCGAGTGCGCCTTGATCGCCGTCTCAACGTGATGCTTCAAAGCCCAGTTTTCCGGATCAGCGATGTTGCCGATACCGAGAAGGCCTTCGACTTTCTCCCAGCCCTCGTCGGTTACCGTAATATTGCGGTGCTTTTCATCCACCACAAAATCGCCCGTGAGTTCCGCCGGCTCCCCGGGTGGACCTTCAATCTCCTCGCCCTTCTCCAGCTTGGGAATGATGCGATTGACACGTGCGTATTTGTCGGTGGATTCTTCGCTCGCACCAGAGATGATGAGTGGCGTTCTGGCTTCGTCAATCAGAATCGAGTCGACTTCGTCGACGATCGCGAAATTGTGGCCCCGCTGCACGCAGTCGCGCAGGTCGAATTTCATGTTGTCGCGGAGATAGTCGAAGCCAAACTCGTTATTCGTTCCGTAAGTCACATCGGCCGCGTAGGCTTCGCGCCGCTGCTGATCATCGAGATCGTGAACGATGACGCCAACCGTCAACCCGAGAAAGCTGTAAAGCTTGCCCATCCATTCGGAGTCGCGCTTAGCGAGGTAGTCGTTGACTGTTATCACGTGAACGCCTCGCCGGCTGAGGGCGTTCAGGTACACCGGCAAGGTTGCCACCAGCGTCTTGCCTTCACCGGTCTTCATCTCGGCGATCTTGCCCTGGTGCAGGACCATGCCGCCAATCAACTGGACATCGAAGTGCCGCATGTTGAGGACGCGGCGGCCGGCCTCACGGACCACGGCAAAGGCTTCTTCCAGAATTTCATCGAGAACTTCGTTGGTCGCAGCAAGCCGCTGATCTTGCAGTTCTTTTATCCGGTCGGGCTCAGCGTCTGGTTCATCGGGAGTTTTGCCGAGCCGCTCGTCAATTCGGCGGCGAAACTCATCGGTCTTCGCCCGGAGCTGTTCATCGCTGAGTTTCTGCATCTCCGGCTCGAGCGCATTGATGGCTTGGACGCGAGGGGCAAGCCGCTTGAGCTCGCGCTCAACTTTGGTCCCGAAGACCTTTGCTATTACCTTGTCAATCAAAGTCGTAAATCCTTCGGTGGGCGGGCACACACCGGCCCGATATCTTAGAAGCCTAGCATATTAGATGCGGGCCAAACAGGTAAGTCGCTACCGCTGTCCGGCCTTTCATGTAAGATTGCCCGCGACCGATGCAGACCTTCTACGACCTGTTCAGCGAATGCGCCACGCGCTGGCCGGAGAATATCGCAGTCGAGATTCAAGCGCGCGAACAAACTGAAGCTTATTCATACGCCCAGCTCCGCCGAATGGCTGAATCCATTGGTAATTGGCTGACCCAGCAACACCTCGAGCCGCGATCTCGCGTCGCAATCCTCGCCGACAATCACCCACGTTGGGTTGCCGTTTACCTCGGCACCATTGCCGCCGGACACGCCGCGGTTCCGCTCGACACAGCATTGCACGCCGATCAGGTCACGAAGCTAGTGAAGGATAGTGGAAGCTGGCTGCTGTTCTGTGATCAGAGTCATTCGTCCACTGCAGAACAATCTGCATCCCGCTTACACATACCGTTGGTGCAGATGACCCGAGGACAACAAACGGATGGCGTAGCAACTCTCGACACCATTTTTTCCGCTGGCCCGGACAATTTCAAACCCGTGCCTTCGGAGAAAGATGATCTCGCCTCTCTGCTCTACACGTCTGGTACAACCGCCGATCCCAAAGGTGTGATGCTTAGCCACGGAAATCTCATGGGCGAAGTACACGCGATCTTTAGTTGGGCGCACATTGGTCCGCACGATGCATTGCTGGGCGTGTTGCCTCTGTTTCATGTGCTTTCCCAGATGGCGAATCTCATGTTGCCGCTCGTTAAAGGCTCGCGAGTCGTTTATCTGGAAACCCTGAATACGACCGAATTGCTTCGAGCGCTGCGGGAACGAAATATCACCGCGCTCGCAGGTGTCCCGCAATTTTTCTATCTGATTCACGAACGCATCTTTAAAGAAATTTCGCAGCGCGGCCGGCTGGCTCAAGTCTTCGTGCGCATGTTGATGGGCGTTACGCGACTCACGCGCAGATTCGGCTGGAACGTGGGCGGGATCTTCTTTGGTAAAGTTCACAACCTCTTTGGCGGCAAGATGCGCTATTTAGTTACCGGCGGCTCGCGCTTCGATACCGAGATCGGCCGCGACTTCTACGCGTTAGGCATCGACATTTTGCAAGCCTACGGGTTGACGGAAACCTGCGGCGGCGCCTTCGCCACGCCACCCGAGCGTAACGTGATCGGCTCCGTAGGTCCTCCCCTGCGAGGCGTGGAAGGTAAGATTCTCGATCCTCAGCCCGTAGATGGAGTGCCCAAGCCCGTTGGTGAGATTGCAATCCGCGGCGCACTAGTGATGAAAGGTTACTGGAACCGCGCCGACGCAACCGAGCAAGTCTTGCACGACGGCTGGTTGCACACCGGCGATCTGGGCTACTTCGACGACGACGGGAATCTATTCATCACTGGACGCAAAAAGGAAGTTATCGTCCTCGCGAACGGCAAAAACATCTACCCCGAAGAAGTGGAGGCCCACTATCTCAAGTCTCCCTACATCGGTGAAATCTGCGTCCTCGGATTGCAGGGACGCGCTGGTGACCCCGCGTCGGAACATCTGCACGCCATCATCGTGCCCAATTTCGAGGTTCTCAAACAACGCAAAGTCGTGAATGCGAAAGAGGTCATTCGCTTTGATGTCGAAGGGCTTTCGGCCCAGCTACCGTCAACCAAACGGATTGGGAGCTACGAAATATGGCAAAATCCTCTGCCCCGCACCACCACCCGCAAATTGAAGCGTTTTGAAATCGAACGTCTGGTCAAAGAACGCGGTGAGCAAAACGAAGCCGAGGACGTGTCCACTGAAGGACCACTGAGTCCCGAGGATGCAGCCTGGCTCGAACAACCCAATGTTCAGCGCGCAATGACGGTCATTCGTGACGCATCGCGCAGCAATCGTCAGTCTATCCACCCGTCGGACAATCTGGAACTCGACCTCGGACTGGATTCCATGCAGCGCGTTGAGCTTCTGGTTTCGCTGGAGCGGGAACTTGGAGTGCATGTTGAGGAATCGGGTCTGGCCGAGGTGTACACCGTGCGCCATCTTGTGGACTTGCTACGCGGGGCAGCTCAGGACACTACACCGCAAAGAGTCATCGGTTGGGACGCGGTGCTGACGGAAGAACCCGGTGATCCGGAGGTTCTCGCGCTCGCCCAGACGCAAAGGTTCGCTGAGGCATTTTGGTACCTGCTCACGCGGATGGTGGCAATGTTTGGTATGGATCGTTTCGATCTTCACGTCACCGGTTTAGAAAAGCTTCCCGAGCAAGGGCCATTTCTTCTTTGCTCTAACCATCAGAGCTACATGGATGGGCTAATCATGAGCAGCGTGCTTCCATGGTCAGTATTCCGCAATATCTTCTTCGTCGGAACCAGCGAACATTTCGGCGCCGGCTACATGCGCGTGCTGGCGCACTGGTTAAGAATCGTCGTGGTTGACCCCGATGCGAACCTGATTCCCGCCATGCGCGCCGGAGCATTCGGTCTTCGTCACGGACGTGTGCTGATTCTTTATCCCGAGGGCGAACGTAGCATCGATGGCCCGCCGAAAAAGTTCAAAAAAGGCGCGGCCATACTTTCTATCCACACTGGAGTACCGATCGTGCCGGTCGCAATTGATGGATTCCATGAAGCCTGGCCACGCGGGAAGCGATTCCAAAAATTCGCGCCATTGCAGATCAGGTTTGGAAATCCCCTCTATCCGCCGCCGGAATCACAAGTATCAGAATCGGCCTA
>JAFAGX010000218.1 GCA_019237515.1 Acidobacteriaceae bacterium | reverse complement strand
CAAGTTTGGGAAGCCCTTCGGGCCCTCTATGTGATCGGGCAACCACAGGACATAGCGGCGGTGCAGCCTTACGAACGGGAATTGCCCGACCTCTCCAATGATGTTCGGCAGCAAGCCGCGGAAACCGAGAAGGCGATTCGAGAACGGGCAAGATAGTACCGAGCTTCGCCTGTTTTATGGGGCAGATTTGTTGCATCGATTGGGTTTCTACGTTTCCACTTCATGCATCGGTTTGAAGCATAATCGTTTCTGTCCAACCTAAATTCAGAGAAGCACGTCACATCCGAAGAGCGCAGCTTCGGAAAGGCGTGAGCATGCGTGAACCAACCTTCGTCAATCTCTCTGAGGCGTACCTGTGTACAGATTGCGAAGCTGTGGGTAACTGTAGCAACAACTGCACGCGTTGCGGGTCAACGGCTTTGATCGGGCTAACCAGAGTCATTCCACGGCACCGCGACAGCATCCGAATGATCTGCAAGCCTATAGAAGAAGAACTAATCAGGGCAGCTTAGGTTTCTTGCTGTGCCACAAGCACCCTTCCTACGTCCCCGCACAACGTGTGTTGGTAAATCCGCAATCTAAATGCCGGAGGATGTATGCCAAGAAAAAAATCAGGCGGAAGAAAATACGGAAAGGGCGCACAGAAATCGGTTGCAAGCGCCATGAGTAGACGGAAGCACGGCACACTGAAGAGCGGCAAACGTGGCAAGGGCGGCAAAGTGAAGAGCCGCAAACAAGCTATCGCGATCGGCCTTTCAGAAGCTCGGCGTAAGGGCGCGAAAGTCCCGAGGAAGAAAGCCGCATAACGAAAACGCTCACACAGAGGCCGAATCAACTTCCTTCTTCCGGCTCGTCAATCTCCAAGGGAAGCCGCCAATTTCGCGCGGATTGATGCCCGGCATGTATCCATGCAATCCGTGTGATCAGTGAGCCCGCAACCGAAGACCACGCAGCCCAGCGGCGGAGGCGGTTCGACGAGCGCGGTTTGCTGAACATACTCATCGTTCGTAACACCACGGGAAGAGGACCGGAGAGCATTCCTCCACTCCGGGTGATCCAGCCGCTGGCGCCATGTTTTAATGGGTCAAGATGGCGGTGGGAACGGCTCTCGATGTAAGCTCCCTCCAACATCTCAAACATTGCGGCGCCTAGGCCCAGGGCCTGCAAGGCCCGGCTCTTGCGATGCCCCAGGATCTCCAGCAACCCAACCGCGGCACCGAGGCCCGATGCACCAAAATGTACCGGCAAGTGGCTCGCATTGCGGTTCCAGACAGGAATGGCCGTGGCTCCGATCAGCACACCAGTGTAGTTAGAAAACGGCAGGCCGAAGGCGAGCGAGGCAGCTTCGCCCGCATTTTCGAGAACACGCAGAGGCAGGGAATCGCCGTAGCGATCCTGTAAGTATTGTGCAAATGCCGCCGCTGCCGCGCCACCTGAAAATCCTAACAACGTCCACACGCCGACTGACATGGGGCTTTGCGGCTTGAAGACCCGCAACATTGCCAGGAACCGTGCTGGACGGCCCAAATCGGCGATCAGCAAGGCTGGGGAGATGACGGATCCCGCGGCCGCAATCCATCGCGCATCCCGAACCAGCTTTCGATCCGCGCCGGTGTAACGCGCAATTGCACCAATGACCGCAGCCGCGCCCGCGGCTCCTCCCACGAAAAAGTAAAGCGGGATTTCCCAGGTCCAGGGCGGTTCTTTCAGCAGCGGAATCCGGTAATAACCTTCTTCTGGGCTGGCTTGCGGAAAAGGAGCTCCCGGCGGACGAACGCCAACAACGCTCAGTGTCCCGCTTTCGGCCTGGCGCCGGATCTCCTCTAGTCGGTGTTCTCTTCGCAAGGCACCCTTTTCCAAATTGTTCATCGGCACAGGGTCGCTCATCTTCCGTTCCTTCCATCCGTGAGGAACGCCAGCAGCGTGCCGCCAAGGAGAAGTCCGGCCGCAAGCGCGGACGCAGTCCAGGCTTTTTTCAAATAGACGGTTGGCACCTCAGGTTTAGGCGGCAGATTATAGGCACGTGCGTCGCCGCGAACAATGAACATTGCGTGAATGCCCTGGACGCTGGTTTCGGTTGGATCATATAGAGCCGCATCCCTCATTCCTCGCTGCTGTAACTCTTCGACGCGGTTGTTCGCTTCGCGCCGAAGATGTTCAATTTCGCCAAACCTAATTGATTCCGTCGGACACGCCTTAGCGCACGCAGGTTCCAATCCGACTTTTTGCCGGTCGTAGCAGAATGTGCATTTGAAAGCCCGCCCGTCTTTGTGATTCCGCTCAACCACTCCGAAGGGACACGCGGTCACGCAATAGCCGCATCCGTTGCAAACATCCGGTTGAATGAAAACGCCGCCAAATTCGGTGCGCACGATGGAGCCCGTTGGGCACGCTTCCAAACAACCTGCTTCTTCGCAGTGTTTGCATACGTCGGAAGAGAAAACCCATGAAGCGTGCTCTCCAGCATTGCCGCCCACGCCGGGAACGGGTTCCTGCTCGAGAAATTTTACGTGACGCCACGTAGACGCGCCTAGCGCGCCCGTGTTGTCGTAGGAAAACCCGCTCCAGTCGAGCCCGTCCTGGCTGACCCCGTTCCACTCCTTGCATGCGACCTCGCAGGCTTTGCAACCGATGCACAAGGTCGAATCCGTTAGAAACGCAGTGGTGCTCATACCGTGTTCCTCAATTCGGATTGCAGTTGTTGGAGTGCTTCGGGACCGTGCGCGCGTCGGCCCGGAATGATGTTACAGACCAAAGCCTTTGTCTCCATGATGCGGACGTTTGGTTCCTCACTGATCACGAGCAAATCATTCACTACGTCCCCAGTGACCTGGCCGCGATAACCCCAGTGATAAGGAATGCCAACCTGGTGAACCGTGCGGCCGTCGATTCGCAGAGGCCGCATGCGCGGGGTCACCAACACGCGCGCTTCGACCAAAGCTCGGGGAGTAATGATGGTTGCCCGCTCGCCATGCTGCAAATCCAGCTCAGCGGCTAATTCTGGAGAAACCTCGGTGAAGAGCTCGGGCTGAAGCTCACTCAAGTGGGACAAATACCGCGACATCCCTCCCGCCGTGTGGTGCTCGGTGAGACGATAGGTCGTAAGCACATATGGGAATCGCGGATCCCCGGGAGAATCGGCATAAGGATTATCCGGGCGCTGCTTCTTCTGAGCAGCGGGATTCGTCTGCTGAGCATAGAGCGGATTTGGAAACAGTGATTCAAGCGGCTCATAATGCGTCGGCAAAGGGCCGTCCTTCAGGCCGCTGGAAACATATAACCAACCCACTCCATCGGGGTGCAACGTGAAAGGCTTGGCTCCGCCCAGCGCTGCCGTGCCGTGTCCCTCGCGCAAGTTGGCTGGTGCATCGGGTGGTGTCTCTTTTTCATAATCGGGATTATCTAAGCCAGTCCATTGCTTTTTCTCTTGATCCCACCAGATGAGTTTCTTGCGCTCGCTCCAGGGTTTGCCATCCGGACGCGCGGAAGCGCGGTTATAGATGATCCGGCAGTCGTTGGGCCAGGCGAATCCCCAGTTGTGTCCTAAAAGATCTTTGGGATTGCGCTCGAGTGCGCGGTTGTAGCCGGCTTCAGGAAACACACCGCAGTAGATCCATGCTCCGCAAGCCGTTGAACCATCGTTTTTGAGATCTTTGATGTGCGCCAATTGCTTGCGATCAGGCAACGAATAGCCGTTGATTTCCTGCAAGACTTCTTCGACCTTTGGCTCTGCGTGTTTTCCCTCGGTTGAATAATTCCACGTCAGCGCTCGCAGGCCAGCATTTCGAGGACGAGCGTCGGCTGTAGCTTTTGCTTTCAGGCGTCGGCCCAAGTGATATACGAACCATGTCTCGCTACGCGCATCGCCGGGTGGGTCGACAGCTTTTTCGCGGTATTGCAGAAGCCGTTGGGTGTTGGTAAATGTTCCTTCTTTTTCCGCGGTTCCGGCACCCGGAAAGAGGAACACTTCTGTTCCGATCGTGTCCGGCGAAAGTTCACCGCGCTCGACCTCTGGTGACGCATACCAGAACGATGCCGTCTCGGTCTCCACCAGATCACGCACGACGAGCCACTTCAATTTGGCCAAAGCCTTGCGCTCAAGTCGGCCGTTCGATGCTCCTACAGCTGGGTTCTGGCCCATGACCAGCAGGCCTTCGAGTTTGCCATCCGCCATATCGAGCCAGTAGCCAAAGTGCGAGTGGTCGCCGGTAACTCGCGGGAGCCAATTGAATCCCCAATTGTTTTCTTTGGTCGCAGCATCGCCGTAGTAAGCCTTCATCAGGCTGATGAAATATTTGTCGAATCCAGCCCACAAGCCGGTACGGGCGCTGTGCTTCTTGAGATAGCCGTCAAGCTTGTGCGAGTCCGCTTCGAAAAACGGCATCGGAATATAACCGGGAAGTATGTCGTACAGGGTGGGTATGTCGGTTGATCCCTGAATTGACGCGTGGCCGCGGAGGGCTAGAATGCCTCCGCCGGGACGCCCGATGTTTCCCAACAGCAATTGCAGGATTGCGGCTGTGCGAATGATTTGCACGCCTTTCGAGTGCTGCGTCCATCCCACCGCGTAACAGATTGCGGCGGTCTTGTCGGGACCGGAAGCTGATGTGAACGCTTCGGCAGCTCTAAAAAAGACATCCTGGCGCACTCCGCAATAACGCTCAACCATTTCTGGTGTGTAGCGGGAAAAGTGACGCTTCAACACCTGGAAAACACAGCGAGGATGTTGCAGCGTAGGATCTGATTCGAATTTGGCGGCATCCTGCGCTTCTCCGCCGCGGTCTTTGCCGTGTCCGCCTCCAGGCGCAGAATGCCCGGGTGTTTCGCTACTCGGTTTGCTCGGCGCGCCTTCGTATAACCAGCTTTCCGGATCGTATTTTTTCTTTTCGCTGTCCCAGCCTGAAAACAAGCCGTCGAGGTCTTCGGTGTCGCGATAATCTTCGCGGAGAATCGTCGACGCGTTGGTGTAAGCCACCACGTAATCGCGAAATTCCTTGCTGTTTTCGAGAACGTAGTGGACAAGCGCGCCAAGGAAAATGATGTCGCTGCCGGCCCGCAGTGGTACCCACATGTCAGCCATCGCGGAGGTACGTGTATAGCGCGGATCAATATGGATGATCTTCGCGCCTTTCTCCCTCGCCTCCATCACCCACTGGAAGCCCACCGGGTGATTCTCCGCCATCGAGGATCCCATGATCAGAATGGCGTCGGCGTTGCTCAGGTCCTGTTGCGCTGTGGTCGCGCCGCCGCGTCCGAACGAAGTGCCCAGACCGGGCACAGTGGAGCTATGTCATATACGGGCCTGGTTGCTGACGCAAACCATGCCCAGCCCGGCTGTAAAAAGCTTCTTAATAAGGTAATTTTCTTCGTTGTCGAGCGTGGCGCCGCCCAGATGGGCCATCGCGGTCGTCTGCATCAGGGATTCGCCTTCGCGGGTTTCCTGAAAAGTGCGCTCTCGGGTCTCCCACATCCGTTCGGCGACCACGTCCATGGCTTTTTCTAGATCGATCTCCTGCCATTCGCGAGAATAAGGCGCGCGATACTTCACTTTCTTTAAACGTGCCGGATGAGTATGCAATTCGAATGTGTCGGCGCCTTTGGGACAAAGATGACCGCGGGAGATCGGCGACTGCGGATCACCCTCGATTGAGATCAGCTTCCCATCCTTGTGATAGACCAGCTGGCCGCAGCCCACGCCGCAGTAGGGACAGATGGAGCGGGCTACTTCAGCGCCATCGATCTTCGGACGCAAGTTCCGCGTACGACGGCTCATGGCTTCTACCCCGGTGCCATCCGAGCCGGTTCGGATTTGATTGATCAGCGGCCAGCGCGAGAGAAGATTCTTGATCACAAAGAGCCTCGTAATGGTCAGGAAGGTGTTTCTTGGAAGTCACAGATTGCCCGGCTCGTTGCCTGAAAACTGTGTTTTTC
>JAFAGX010000661.1 GCA_019237515.1 Acidobacteriaceae bacterium | reverse complement strand
AAGACAAACTTCATCGTCTGGGCTTGGTGTCACCCGGAATTCCATTATTGAAGAAGGCGTAAATTTCCCGCTACGAGTTAACGACTTTCTCCGAAAATTGCTGATGTTGAGCGCCGACCCGCCGTTCCGCGAGTTCGCGATAAACGTCAAGAACACGTTGCGCGGAGAGGTCCCAGGAGAACTTTTTTACTTGCTCGTACCCACGCTGGCGGAGTCGTTCGCGCAGGGATTGATCGAGCAAAACCCGGTGTAGGGCTCGCATAATCTCAAAGACATTCTCCGGATTCACCAGGACAGCGGCAGCGCCCACTACCTCAGGCAGAGACGAAGTATTCGAGGTGACGACTGGCGTCCCGTGTGCCATGGCCTCCAGCGGTGGCAATCCGAATCCTTCGTACAAAGACGGAAACACGAACACCTTGGCGGCGTCATAGAAAATCCGCAACATCTCAATGGGAACGAATCCCATAAAACGCACGTCGTTTTGCACCCCGCTGCGGATCACGGTGCGGCGGAGATCCGGATTTTTCGAGAGCTCATCGCCGATGATAATGAGCTTCAGATCCGGATACTGCGAATCTTTTTCGAGTTCCGCCTTGAGCGCTGAGAACGCTTCGATAATGCGCACCAGATTCTTATGCGGACTGATCCGGCCCGCATAAAGCAGAAAAGGATAATTGACGAGGTAGCGCTCAGCCAGGAGCTGGCGATCGGCTTCCGAGGCGTGCCCGTGCAGAAAGCGTTCGTCGATCGCATTGTAGACCACTTCGATATGGCCATCCGGAATGTGAAACAGTTTTTCGATCTCGGTCTTGGTGAACTGGGAAACGGCCAACACGCGTCCGGCTGTCTTCAGCACATACTTTGTCAGGTGGAAATGAAGCGATCGCCTTAGGCTGGAGCGATCGCGGGCGCGATACATATGCTCGAAAACATCATGCACGGTCACAACACAAGGGCACTGGAGGCTTCGAGGCGTGGAGAAAATATGGGGAACGTGCATCAGGTCGCAGGCCATCTGCTTCATCACCCTGCGGCATTCGAGGTAGCCCTTGACTGTGGTATCTGGTTGCAGGAGAGGGACAACCTTGAAATTGGGCGGCAAAGGGCCGATTTCGGCAGCTTTGGACGGGGAACCAATCAGAAAAAACTGATTGTGCTGGTCAATTCTGGCGAGGGCTCGAACGATATTTCGAGTGTAGGTGCCCACCCCGAACTCGGTGATCCGCCGGATATCAATGGCGATCTTCACGGGATGATTTAATCACAAATCGCGAGCGCTAAAGAACCAGATCTCACCGGTTATTTCTAGTTTGAGCCCACTTCCACATGCGCTTTGGCCCGCCTCTCCGGGTAAAGCGGGAATGCCTCTGCAAGCTGCAGAACTTGGTTGCGAATACGGTTGAGCACGCTCGCATCGGTGCGATGATGCAATGCTTCAGAAATCCAGCGGCCGATCTGGCGCATTTCATTTTCTTCCATGCCGCGCGTAGTAAGAGCGGGAGTTCCGATGCGGATCCCACTGGGTTTTAGGGGAGGATTGGTATCGAATGGAATCGCATTCTTATTGACCGTGATACCAGCCTGATCCAGCGCTTTCTCGGCTTCGCTGCCCAGCATGCCTTTGGAAAACACATCGACCAGCATCAGGTGAGTATCGGTTCCACCAGAGATAATTCGAAAGCCCTCTGTGACCAGGGTTTCGGCTAACACCCTTGCGTTCGCAACGATTTGACGAGCGTAATCACGGAACGACGGTTGCATGGCCTCCTGGAAGCAGACGGCCTTGCCGGCAATAATGTGGACCAGGGGGCCTCCCTGCATACCAGGAAAAACCACTTTGTCGATCGCCGCTGCATAATCCTGTTTTGAGAGAATCATGCCGGCTCGCGGACCGCGGAGCGTTTTGTGAGTAGTCGACGTGACAATTTGAGCATGTGGAACGGGGGATGGGTGGACCCCGCCAGCCACTAAGCCAGCAAAATGCGCCATGTCGACCAGATAGAGAGCACCCACTTTGTCGGCGATCTGGCGCATGCGCGCGAAATCGATAATCCTCGGATAGGCACTCCCACCACCAATAATTAATTTCGGGCGCTCCTTCTCGGCGAGCTTTTCAAGATCGTCATAATCAATGGTTTCAGTTTCTTTGGTGACGCCATACGGGACAATTCGATAAGTCTTGCCTGAAAAATTGAGATGATGCCCATGTGTGAGGTGTCCACCGTGGGCGAGATTCAGGCCCAGAATCGTATCGCCCGGTTGCAGCACCGCGGCATAAGCGGCCATATTAGCTTGAGATCCGGCATGCGGCTGAACATTAGCGTGTTCGGCCCCAAAAAGCTTCTTGGCGCGATCGCGGGCAAGATTCTCGACAACATCGGTGAACTCACAACCCCCGTAATAGCGCTTGCCCGGATAACCCTCGGCGTATTTATTGGTGAACACCGAGCCCATGGCTTCGAGGACGGCTTCGCTGACGAAATTTTCGGAGGCGATCAACTCCAGACCTTCGTGCTGACGACGCGCTTCGTTATCGATCGCAATGGCGACTTCTGGGTCAACTTCGTACAAAGATCGCGACATGCTGTTTTGAGTTTTCATGTCATTGCTCCGAAATGATGCTGTGGTTCGGCGTATTCGCACGATATACGTCAGAATTGTGAATCTCCATATATCGCTCAGGAGATTGCAGGAGTGTGAAGCCAAAATGCGCGTAAAGGCCATGGCCATCGCGGGTGACCAGCGACCAGCGACGCAATCGCTGTAAACCTGGATGTTGCATGATGCACTGCGTCATCCATTTTCCGAGACCTTGACCGCGAAACGATTCAAGAATAAAAACATCTCCGATGTACGCGTAAGTTGCGAAATCGGAAATCACGCGGGCAAATCCGACCTGCTGGTGCTTCGTGTAAACGCCGAAGCACAGCGAATTTTCAATCGATCGCCGCACAGTTTCGATAGGAATGCCTTTGGCCCAGTAACATTCGGTCAGGAAACCGTGGATGAGATCCAGGTCCAGGCGGTCGCGATCAGTGCTGAGCAGAAACTCGCCGCGACGCTTCTCCATAATCTGATCGGAATGAGCTGCTGAGAGCATAGCGCAGCTTAATTCTAAACAAGCCATTGGCATTTGGCACTTCGCATTTAGACCTCAGGGCCAGGTGTCAATCGCTGCGTGCCAGATGCTATTCGCTAGGACTCAAATGCGGTCCGCAGAAAGGACGCGATCTGCCATCCGTCCATGTACTTGTAAGGAGCTTCGCCGGTGCTGTAATGCCCGCATGGAAGCGCAACCACTCGGTGGTCGAGATTGCATTCCGCAAACTGTTTGATTACCTCGCGGGAAAATTCCGGGAGAAAAGTCAGGTCATATTTCGCATAAACGACCAGCGACTTCTTCGGCCAGCGGGCAAACTGCGGAAAGAAGGACATGGGACTGATGGCGCTCCACAGCTCGCGCAAACGCTCCAGCGTAATGGATGGCTCCAGACCCTCTCGGATATGGCGCGTGGACTGGCCGTGCCAGACTACGTCGGCGAAGTAAGTAGAAGCGTGGTTGAATGCCGCCACGCGGATACGAGGATCATGGGCCGCCGCCAAAAATGCATAGCAGGAACCAAGGCTGGTACCCACAATCCCCAGGCGGTTGTATCCCTGAGCTTGGAGCCAATCGAGGCAGCAACGAACGTCGACGACTGCCTGGCGGCATGCATCAAGCGTGCGCCCGATGTTCGATGAGACTGCGTAATCTGCGCGGCGAATCTCGGCAGGCATGCGGATATCGTGATACGGCATGCTCAACCGCAGCACAGCAATGCCGAGCAGGTTAAAGACGCGGCAAAGGCTTACAT
>JAFAGX010000657.1 GCA_019237515.1 Acidobacteriaceae bacterium | reverse complement strand
GGCGTCGGTGTAATAGCGTCCCGGAAGAGTAGTCGGTATTTGCTGGCTTTGGACCGGCATAGATCGCGCAGAACTGTTTCTTTCTTCCAGATTGGTTACACCCCGCAAGCATATCTGTCAACTAATGTCCCCGAGGAGGTCATTCCGGAGACCCGCGCTTTCACCAGCGGACGCGCTGAAACATTCACCCCGCGCAAGGCCTTCCATTCGACGAAATCCCACTTTTCCGCTACTTTGGATGGCTTGGCGGACCAGGCAAGCGAAAAAGTCTAGCTGAATCGATGACAAAACCTACGGTTGAACAAATTCCGTATCGCGGCTGGAACAACGTTTATAAGTTATCAAACGGGACCGTAGAGTTGATTGTGACCGCCGATATCGGTCCCCGGATCCTGCACTACGGATTTTGTGGCTCCGAAAACCTGCTGCACGAAGTCGAAGCCGATGCCGGCAAAACCCGCAGTTCGCAGTTCCGATTGTATGGCGGCCATCGCCTGTGGGTATCCCCAGAGATTGAGAGAACGTATTATCCCGACAACTTTCCGGTCGTAGTGTCACAACATCGTTCCGCAACTCGTTTCACTTCACCGCCAGAGAATCTGCCACCCGGTACTCATCTTCAGAAGGAATTTGAAATTGAACTCCTCCAGGAATCGCACGTTCAGATTACGCATCGAGTAACAAACCATGACAATCGAGTGACCACACTCGCTCCGTGGTCGCCGACCATGATGGGCGCCAGCGGCCGGGTGATCCTGCCGCTTCCTCCACGAGCGCCCATGGAGAATCATGTTCTGCCGGTTGGAGTCTTCGCCGTCTGGTCTTACACGGATTTTGCCGATCCACGCTGGAGCTTCGGGACGAAATACCTTCAGCTTCAGCAATCCGCAAATCCTACTTGCCGCTTCAAGGAACAGATGGGCGGCATCTACAACCCTGACGCATGGGGAGCTTACTTCAGAAATGGTTTTCTTTTCGTGAAGCGCGCCAACCTCATCAACGGCACTCAATATCCTGATTTCGGCTGCAACTTCGAGGTGTTTACCAACTCCGAATTTATCGAACTGGAAACCCTTGGCCCGCTGACGGAATTACAACCGGGCGCAACTGTCGCACACATGGAGCATTGGTGGCTTCTCTCCGGCGTGCCCGCAGGGAATGACGAATCGTGGATCGACGCCGAATTACTTCCACGCATCAATGAGACGCGCTAGTTACTTCAGCCCTTCGACCAGGTATAGGTCGGACAGGATTCGGTGATAGCCATACAGGCATGACTTGCCATCAGGGGTAATCACAATTGGACCAAGGCGGCTTACCCCGGCTGCATCCGATGGGATGAGTTCTTTCCACAGGCTCCGCTGCCCGGTCGATACATCCAAACGATAGACTTTGGCCGGCAGATCCCCCGGTTTGAAGACATAGATTGCTTTCCCGTCTGCGCTCCATTGAATTGGCTGTTCTCCCGGGTTGACGCCTTGAATCACATGAGGCTCACCTCCGGACACAGGATATGAATAAGCCTTCTGATCCGCTCCGATACTGATGACCTGCTGCCCATCCGGGGATAGCACTAATACCAGCGGATCAATGCCCTCTGGCGAGATTGGCACCGGCGGCGCATCGGGAGAATCCTGTCGGTAGATGCGGCCCGCATGCCCGGGCTCCTTGCCGGAAAAAAGATACCGTTGGCCGTCTGGCAGCCACTTCGCCCGGCTGTGATTGATGGCGTCGTGAGTGAGAGATTTGACCTCACCCGGACCAGTTGGAAGAAGAACAAGTTGCGACGGGGGAGTTGGCACACTGGCGACGACCCATTTTTCGTCAGGGGAAAGGCTCAGCCCCATCCCGTCTCCCAACCGAACGGCCGACATCTCGCCAACTTTTCTCTGGTACACGGAATAATTCGGTCCTCCGCCTTCACCTGCTTCCGTAAATAACAAGGTTTTGCCATCGGCTGAGAGATCCGACGGATAGGAATAATCGAGCCAGGAGAGATCGCGTTCCTTGTTTTCTCCGGCCGTAATTCCGACTAATTCGCGCCGCCAGGCGTCCTTGGCTAGCAATACTCGCCCATCTTTCCAGATATCCTGAATCAACAGTGTGCCTGGAACTGTTGCTATGGCTCGCACTTGTCCACCGACGGTCATAGCAAAAATGGCGCGTTTCAGCCCCAGGTCGGCAGCCGTGAACCAGATTTCCCGGTCATCCGCTGACCACGCCAATCCCTGCACCGTTTGGAAACCGCTCGATAGTGTTTTGACTTTTCCGCTCAGGTCTACCACTTTCACTGCACCACCATCGTCGCCGGGCAAAGGGTGGTCAAGAAACGCTATCAGGTCGCCTTTTCTGGAGAATCGCGGATGGCTGATCCAGCCGGATGTTTGGTAAAGAGCTTTGCCGATCGGAAATTCGAGCTGGTTCCGGCCGCCAACATCCCGCACAATCGCCAGATTATTTCCATCGGGTGACCAATCGGCCCACTGCACATCCTCCAGCACGGCACGCGGAGCTCCGCCGTTTAATGGCACTCTGGCCAGTGTGCCCATTTGCGCATAAGGGCCTGAGGGTCGGCTGTTAACGGAAACCGCCATCTCACCGGTAGACGACATCGCCAGAAGTGCCGCTCCCTCCAGGCTGAGAGAGCGCGATTGTGGGCTTTCCGGACTGGTCATGAACAGATCGATGGGAGATCCCTCCCATGACGCGCTGTACACCACGGATTGTCCATTGGGAGAAAAAAAAGCAGAGCGAATCGTGCCGCGCCGGAACGTGAGCTGGTGATACGAGGGTTGAGCTTCGTGGACCAACCTACCACGCAGAATCCAACCTGCACCGATTCCTACCAACAACGCAGCAAACACCAGCATTGCGGTCGCTCGTAATGCATAGCCCTTCCTGGTTTCAGGGGCCGCCGGCACCGGAACCGGTTGCGCCGCAGTTCCCTGCACCACCGCCGCGCTCCGCTTCGAGTCGAGGTCGCGCCTCACACGCTTGAGTTCCGCGCGAATCTCGGACGCCGTCTGGTACCGGAGTTCGCGAT
>JAFAGX010000651.1 GCA_019237515.1 Acidobacteriaceae bacterium | reverse complement strand
GCACAAAACAGGAAAGAATATGTTTACCCGGCGGAGCAACCGAAGGATCCGTCAGTGTCGGAATGACCATGTCAATATACGGACGTTGCGAAAAATTCCCATACTTCGCATCGTCGTATGCCCGTTCCATGTATTCGACTGCAGGAGAAATCGAAATCGCGCCACGCAGATGCGCACCCGGTCCCGGCATGGCCTTAAAATTCGGAAGCGCATCCAGCGCCAGATTCACCTTCCCCGATGAGCCGCGGAATTTGTAGCGCTTCACCTCGTCCACAAACTCTGTCGGCAGATTACCCTCATCCATCAGGTTGATAAATGTCTGCCGCGGGTCGAGGCTGGAGGAAATGACCTTGGCATAGACTTCATCGCCATTAGCCAGTACCACACCTCGCGCCCGTCCGGCCTTGACGATGATTTTTGAGATCCCTGCTTTCGTGCGAATCTCAACTCCTGCCTCGCGCGCCGCATCGCCGATGGCGTTTGAGATCGCTCCCGTGCCGCCGCGGGCGAATCCCCAGGAGCGAAATGCACCGTCAATCTCCCCCATGTAGTGATGAAGAAGAACGTAAGCCGTGCCCGGCGACCGAACCCCCAGAAACGTCCCAATAATCCCCGACGCTGACATCGTGGCCTTGAGCACATCGGTCTCGAACCACTGATCGAGAAAATCGACGGCGCTCATGGTCATCAACTGCACCTGGTTGTATTTATCGTCGCTGGTGAGACCCTGAAAGCGCCGGCCGAGAAACAGCAATTTCATCAACTCGCGCGGATTCAAAGTCGCCGGATCGGGTGGCACCATGCCGAGAATTGGCTTCACGAACCGGCACATAGCCTGCATGGCTTTGCCGAATTCGTCATAAGCTTCGGCATCGACTTTCGAATGCCGCGCGATTTCACGGTGCGTTTTTCCATGATCATTCACCCGCCACAAGTAATCGCCGCTAGGCATGGGAGTGAATGTTCCATCGAGTGGCAGGATTTCCAGGCCGTGCCGAGGCAGATCAAGATCGCGAATGATTTCCGGCCGCAGCAGCGAAACCACATATGAGCAGACCGAGAACTTGAATCCGGGAAAAACTTCCTCAGTGCACGCGGCACCGCCGAGCACGTGCCGCCGTTCCAGCACGAGAACTTTTTTCCCCGCGCGCGCAAGATATGCTGCGTTCACCAGGCCGTTGTGGCCTCCGCCAATCACGATTACGTCGTATGAATTTGCCATAAGTTGCGGTCTTGCTTGCGTTCAGAACAGGGAAGAAAGATGACTGCGCAGTTTAGTACGTGGAAGGATCAGAGTCCACTCGGCAGGACGGTCCAGCTCCGGATTGCGCTCCAGGGTGTCGCTGTCTTCATTGTTGATCAGCTATTCTACGCGCAGCTTGCGTTTCTTGTCTCGCCGAAATGTTGCCGCGAGCGTAGCGATCTGAATATAATCCGGCGTTTGGACTTTCCTCCGTGTCCTCTGCGACCTCCGTGGTTAGTTGTTTTTTGACCACAGAGGAAACGGGGGAGCACTGAGGAAAAAGCATTCCTGGAAGGACATCCCTTGCCTGTCGGAACCGCATTTCACGAAAGAACCTTCGCCCTTTGCCAAAGCCTCAACTACCGCGAGTGGTCTGGCTATTACACGGTCAGCGTGTACGAGGTGCATCATGAGCACGAGTACAACGCCATTCGCAATGCTGCCGCGCTGATCGATATCACGCCGCTCTACAAATACCTGATCAGCGGGAAAGACGCGACCAAGCTTGTAAACCGCGTCATCACGCGCGATATCAACAAAGTCGCGGTTGGCCAAGTGATCTATTGCTGCTGGTGTGACGAAGAGGGCAAAGTCATCGACGACGGCACGATCACTCGCCTGGAAGAAAACAAATATCGCTGGACCGCAGCCGATCCTAGCCTGCGCTGGTTCCGCCAGAACGGCAACAACATGGATGTCCAAATCGAAGACATCTCCGAGAAAGTCGCCGCTTTGGCGCTGCAAGGTCCGACCTCCGGCAAGCTTCTGAAGGCCGCAGCAGAGGCCGAAATTGCCAATCTCAAATACTTCCGCATGACCCGTGGCAAAATTGCCGGCGTGCCCGTCGATATTTCCCGGACAGGCTACACTGGCGACCTCGGCTATGAAGTTTGGGTGCCTTGGAACGACGCGGTGAAGGTCTGGGATGTGCTGATGGACAAAGGCAAGCAGTTCGATATTCATGCGGCCGGAATGCTAGCCCTTGACGTGGCTCGCGTGGAAGCGGGACTGCTCCTGATCGAAGTCGACTACATCAGCAGCAAGAAAGCACTGATTCCATCGCAGAAGTATTCTCCCTACGAGCTCGGCTTCGGAAAGATGGTCCATCTCGACAAAGAGAATTTCGTGGGCAAGGGCGCGCTCGAACGCGACCACAAAAACGGCGTACCCCGACAGTTTGTGGGACTGGAAATCGATTGGACCGAAGTCGAGCAGCGTTACGATAAGTTTGGCCTTACCCCAGCCGCCCCGACCCAAGCCTCCCGCGTCGCGGTTCCCGTTTATTCCGGCGAGAAGCAAGTCGGCAAAGCGACTACCACGACCTGGTCCCCGGTCCTGAAAAAGATGATTGCGCTGAGCAGCGTTGAAACTGCTCATTCAAAGCCGGGAACTCGGCTTCAGATGGAAATCACCATTGAAGCTATCCGGCACAAGGTCACCGCGACCGTGGTTGGCATGCCGTTCTTTAATCCCAAACGAAAAACCGCCGTGCCGGTCTAATGTTTTGTGTAGAGCGGCCGCCTCGCAAGCCTGCCCTGAGCGAAGGCGAAGGGCCCGGGTCGAACGTAGCTCGACAAAGGATGGCACAATGAGACCAACCAAAATCGCTTCTCTAATTACTTTAATCGCGTGCTGTTTGTTAGCAGCGGCTACTGCGCAAACTGCGCCACCTGAACTCGATCACGTTACCCGCTACGTGCGTGACTTGCAGAAAAGTGCCGAGTTTTACGACAAAGTCATGCAGCTTACCCGCATTCCCGACCCTTTCAAAGATGGGAAACACGTTTGGTACCGCATCGGCGCACACGAGCAATTGCACTTGGTCGGAGGTGCGGCCGATGTGCCCCAGCAACCGATCGACATTCACGTTGCCTTCCGGGTGGCGTCAGTTTCCGATTTCATGGCCCATCTGGACCGGATGAACGTGAAATACGGCGGGATCAGAGGTGGCAAAGTCACCGATCGTCCCGACGGAGTACATCAAATTTATTTCCAGGATCCCGACGGTTATTGGATTGAGGTGAACGACGACAAGTTCTGAGTGGCCAACCATGTTGATTGACCTTCAAGCCTTGCTTGATCCATGGGCGCCTGGAGCCACAAATTTTTCGTAACACTCCGAGCATAACCAATCGCGACCGTTCGAGTACCCAAAGCTTCGCAATGGATCTTCCGAGTCTCGCAGTTCCCATTCGCAGATGCTGCAGAGCTCTTGTTTCCATCCCCCGCTTACCAGATCGAAATCTTCGGAATTTCGCACCAGAGCCGCATTTAGCGACAT
>JAFAGX010000239.1 GCA_019237515.1 Acidobacteriaceae bacterium | reverse complement strand
CATAGATATCTCGCTGGGCCACGACGTGGTCACCATTTTTGAGTAGGGCCAAAATCGAAGTTGTAATGGCGTTCATGCCGGAAGCAAACAGCAATGCCTTGTCAGTGCATTCCAGTTCGGCGATAGCTTGTTCCGCAACTGTGTGGGTCGGATTGCCGTAACGGGTGTAAAACATGTCCGTCGGTGTCGCGCGCAGTTGCTGCTCGTTGTCCGTGACTTCGAAAGTGGAGGTCTGGTAAATCGGCGTGGAGAGAGGCCCATTTTTCTTATCGAGGTTGGTGCCTCCGCGAACGGCTTTGGTTTCTGGCTGGCGTGGTGTGCGGTTCATAATCCCTCTCCTCGTGAACAGGTAAGTATAGATTCGCCATCCATCGGGTGGGCTGCGAAATTTAAGCTCGGATGGAACAACGAGGAGCTGCATTTATAATTCCGACCCTATGGAAACAGGACTCCGAGATCGTGTGGCAATCGTTGCGGCTTCCAGCCAGGGAATCGGGCGAGCCACCGCGGACGCCTTTGCGGCCGAAGGCTGCCGGCTGGCAATGTGCGCGCGAAACGCCGATGCTTTACGCAAAGCAGCTGAACAGATCAAAAAACAACATAACGTAGAAGTGCTGGCTTTGCCGCTGGATGTGACTCGCCCCGGTTCCGTGCATGAGTTTGTCAATCAGACGGTGGAGAAGTTCGGCGGCGTGGATGTGTGTGTGACGAATGCCGGCGGGCCTCCCGCCAAAGGATTTCTTGCCGCTACGCTGGAGGATTGGCAGAAAGCCGTCGAGGCCAATTTCTTGAGCACTGTCTATTTTGCTCGAGAGGTGATCCCTCACATGCAGAAGAAGCATTGGGGAAGGATTATTACGATTACCTCGCTCACAACGAAACAGCCCGTGCCTGACCTGGTTTTGTCGAATGCAGTGCGAGCCGCCGTGGTTGGCCTGGTTAAAAGTCTGGCCAATGAATTTGGCAAAGACGGAATTCTCGTGAACAACGTTGGCCCAGGATACACGGCCACCGACCGCTTGAAGGAACTCGCTAAAGCTCGATCTGCATCGCAAGGAAAGCCGGAGAAGGAATTTTTTGATGGGTGGGCTGCCGATTCACCCCTGAAAAGAGTTGGGGAACCGAGCGAACTGGCTGACACAATCGTATGGTTGGCTTCGGAGCGGGCGTCCTACATCACTGGACAAACCATCCTTGTTGATGGAGGCGCTTATAAGGGGCTATAGCCCTCGAAACCCAAAAAACGACGGTTCCGAGCCACCAAGCGGTTGAAAATCGGAGCTGTTTTCGAGTAAGCTTTCGCAACCCTGGATTCCATAGCGCACAACCGGGGAGGCAGTGTATCCATTGAAACTCATGGGGACCAGACTTCATAACTGTTCGTGTCGTTCGTCCTGCCTGCAATCCATTTAGAAAAATTTTGCACTTTGCTTTGAGGGGGCGTGTATGCGGGGTCTATTGGGAAAATTAGTCGGGATCGGTTTTGTTCTGTTTGCGCTTGCAGTTGGGGGCTTCGCACAGGGCGGCGCAACCGGAGCCATCAGCGGCACGGTGCAAGATCCGAGCGGCGCCTTTGTGGCCGGGGCTGAAGTGCGTATCACAAATCAAGACACCGGTGTTGTGGTGCGAACCACGAAGACCGATTCTAACGGTGCTTTCACGGCGACGCTTTTGCCTGTAGGGACCTACAGCGTGACGGTTCACAGCGGCGGTTTTGCGGAAGGTACTTTTCCCAACATTGTGGTGCGTGTGACCGAAACCACGCGCATGATTGCTCAATTACGAACGCAGGCGGTACAGGAGAAGATTGAAGTTGAGGCCCAGGTTCAAGCCGTGGAAACCACACAAGCGACGACCGGGCAGGCGATTGAGGCAGTTACCATTCGCGAACTCCCCCTGGCCACGCAGAATTTCCAGCAGTTGCTTACGCTTTCCACTGGGGTTCAGTCGGAATTGAATGCTTCTGCGCAACTTGGGCGTGGCAGCAACAAGATCTTTGTCAACGGCCAGCGTGAAGATAACAACAATTATCTGATCGAAGGGATCAGCGCCACTGACTACAACGTGGCACAAACCACGAATGTCCCGTTGCCGAATCCGGATGTGATCGGTGAATTCAAAGTCCAGACCTCGCTGTATGACGCCAGCCAGGGCCGAAACGGCGGGGGAAATGTCAATGCCATCCTGAAGTCCGGGACGAGGACATTTCACGGAGATGTATACGAATTTTTTCGGAACGACGTGCTGAATGCCAACGAATTTTTCCTGAACCGTGCAGGCGAGCGGCGGCCATCCGTCAAGCAGAACATCTTCGGTGGCAGTCTGGGCGGCCCGGTGGGAACTGAAAAATTGGGCTTCTTTTTTGTGAACTATCAGGGCACGCGCCAGCGCAGCGGAGAGTCCCCGGGCACGGCCATCAGCAACCCCGGCTTCCCGATTTTGCCAGCCACGCGGGATGCTGCGACGCTAATCAAAGATTTCAGTTCGCCCGCAACGGCTGGCTGCGCCGCCGTACCGATTGTCATTGATCCAGTGATTCTGAAATTGCTTAATTTCAAGAGCAACCAGTTCGGCGGAGATGCCAACGGCTACCTGATTCCATCGCTTCCGGGCACTCCGGGGCTCACGGTTGGCCCGGCGCCAGGTTGCACACCGAGCATCAATACTGCGCCGTTCTTCATAACCCGCCCGGGGCACTACAGGGACGATCAGTTCACTACGAATTGGGACCGCGAATTCCGCGGGGGCAATGACAAGATTTCGGCCCGCTTCTTCTTCTCTGATTCCGAATCATTCCTGCCGTTCGGTGCCGGAGGATTGGCCGAGTCGTTGGGTTCGACGTTGGCAAGCAGTATCGCATCTACCGATTTAGACTTCCCATTCGACCTGCCAATCCACGCGCGTTTCTTCAGCATCAACGAAACACACCTGTTTTCACCGACCTTGGTAAACGATTTTCGTTTTGGCGTGGTGCACATCAACAACAGTCTCGATAACATCAACCCAGTGACGGCTGCGGATCTCGGGATCCAACGGCCAACGAATAATGTCACACAGGCGATTTACAAGTTCACTCTGAACAGTTCCGGTTTCCAGCTTGGGCCCGCGCCCTTCGCCGACCAGCACCAGGACCAGAACAATTTCAACTTTGTCGATAATTTCAGTTGGGTGCACGGAGCACATGTTCTCAGTTGGGGAGGCGAGTTTGCCCGGGTACAGCTCGATAAACTCTTTCCGCAAGTATTCAATGGTCAACTCATTTTCGCCAACGCCGGCGGCTTGAGTGATTTCCAGGAATTTCTGCAGGGTGCGCCGCCATTCAGCTTTGGCGGCGGGGGCGTGTACAACCATCAGTACCGCACCAACGACTTTGGTTTCTATGCGCAGGACGATTGGAAGGTCCGCAAGGACTTGACGCTGAATCTGGGCTTTCGCACGGAAGTTTTTGGCGGGTTCCATGACAACCTCTGCCACATCGGAAACGCTGATCCGCAGCTTGCGGATGAAGGGAAATATCCGTTCATCTATGGAGGCTGCGTTAAGGGTTTAGGCGTGCCCGGCTTGAATCCGACTGGCAGCAACACTACCTATCGAAATGATTACGCGACAGGACTTGGCCCGCGAGTCGGGTTTGCGTGGGACATTTTTGGCAAACATACGACTTCGCTTCGCGGCGGTTACGGGATCTACTACGTTCGCGAGGATGTGGGATCAGTGGATCAACTTAGCTTTAACGCGCCGTTCCTGCCAGTGGCATTTGGGGGCGGACTTCCCGGTTGCGCCTCTACTTTCTTCTCAGCGAGCGCTCCGGCGAATTGCATTCCCGTGGGGTCTACGTCGAATCCTAACGCGCTGCCCTCCGGCGGTGTAATTGATCCCGCTTTCGTTCCATGCCTGGCAGTATTCCAAGGATTCCCCGGCAATGACACAACCCAGGCGCCAAGCTTCTCCTGCCCAAACGGTGCCGCCGGGCTTACCTCGCAAGGCATATTCGTTTTGCCGGTTCCGCGGCATTTTGTAACGCCGAACACTCAACAATGGAACCTCACATTACAGCGTGAACTCGGTAGACGCTGGGTGCTCGAAGTGGGCTACGTGGGTACTCACTCCATCCATCTGCGCGAAACCCGCACGCCGCTGCAGGCGCAGAACGTCAGCCCGAGCAACCCGCTGACCATCACAGCAGCGAATGGGACACCGTACAAAATCATGTACGATACGATTCCTAATGGGCCGGCGCGGTCGCGGTCATTACCCATCAACGGATATTCGGGGATGCAGGCGTTTATCGACGATGCCTACTCGCATTACCACTCGTTGCAAACCACAGTTTCGCGCCGTTGGGGTGCTGGATATTTTCAGGCGGCTTACACTTTCTCCCGTTCAACCGATGCGACTTCCAGTGGCAATACGGCTTTCGCGACTGCGTGGAACGATGAATCCAGTCTTACCCCGTCTCGTGGACTGTCCGATTTTGATCGCACTCACCGGTTGATCGCAAGCTACCGCTATGATCTGCCGCTATATCGCAACGTGAGAGGAGCCAAAGCAGCGCTATTGGGCAATTGGTCCATCGGCGGAATCAGTATTTTCCAATCAGGAACGCCGTTTTCTGTCTTCGATTCCGGCGCAGGTACTGCGTTCCTGGGCGCAGGCTTGGCGCCCACGCTCGGAGCCGAATTGGCCCCAGGCGGGACGATTGCCTCGGGAAAAACGAGCGGTGACATTCATCAGCGCCTGAACGGATATCTCAATATCAATAACTTCACTACTGCTCCGCTGGTATATCCACAGGTGGCGGGCGGTAACCCGGCGTTTGAGTGCAACACGCAAACGAATCCTAATTTTTGCGGGACCAACTTTGGAGATTTGGGCCGTAATATTTATCGGGGACCTTTCCAGCAGAACTGGGACTTTTCCTTGATCAAGAATTTCGCGATCACCGAGCGCCAAACCTTACGTTTTACGACGGATTTTTTCAATCTGTGGAATCACCCGAATTTTGCCAATCCGGCCCAGAATGACGTCGAAAATCCGAGCACTTTCGGCAAAATTATTTCGACCGCAGGAACACCCAGGTTGATTCAGTTCTCGTTGAGGTATGCCTTCTAATGGAGAAGGAGACCTCGCCTCGCGTCCCGTTTCTCGAACGGGAGCAGGTTTCCCCGGAAGTAGCCACTATCTACGACGCCCTGCTGAAACAGCGAGGCGTCGTGCCCAACATGTTTAAAGTCCTGGCGCACAGTCCAGTGCTGGCAATTGGAATGGCGGGTTTTTTGAAAGGCCTGCTCGGTGACAGCGCCTTGCCCGGCTGGTATAAAGAATTGGTGGCCACAAGAATCTCAGTGCTAAACGATTCGGCGTACGCGATTTCAGCGCATTCGTTGTCGGCAAAGCAAAAAGGAGCGAGTGATGCTCAGATTGCGGCTGTAAAGGGCGACTTCGAGGATGGTCCGTTCAGCCCGGCTGAGAAGCTGGGTTTCCGTTGCGCTGACCGCTTGCACCGTTCGCCGCGGGAGGTCGACGAGGAGTTTTTTGCGGAGTTGAAATGTGTGTACAACGAAGCTCAGCTGGTTGAACTGATTGCCACCGCGGCGGCTTTCGAGCTTTTTCCGCGATTTTTGGGAGCATTGTGTGTTCCCACCACTCCCATTCCTCAGGAAGTTGTGAGAAAGCAGGCCTAATGCAACCTCTTGCCTCCCGAATGTCAGTGATGACCGGCGAAGGCGCGCTCTCCGTGTACGCGCGTGCGAAAGAATTGGAGCGCCAGGGACGATCCATTATTCACTTGGAACTTGGCGAGCCGGATTTCCATCCCGCAGCTCCCGCCAGCGAAGCCTTGAAGCGTGCCGTTGATCAAGGTAAAGACCGCTATTGCCAGGTGCCCGGAATTCCCGCCCTGCGGGAGGCGATTGCTGACTATCTTCGAGAAACTCGCGATATTGAGATCAACCCCGATCACGTTGTGATTGCTCCCGGCTGCAAGCTTGTGCTTTTTATGGCGCTGATGGCACTGGTTGAGCCCGGCGACGAAGTTTTGTACCCGGATCCCGGATTTCCCGGCTACGCTTCGATCACGGCTGGCTTCGGAGGGGTCGGAGTGCCGTTCGAGTTGTCCGAGCGGAATCGGCTGCAGCCGGATCCTGACGAGATCGCCAGCAAGATTACATCGAGAACCAAAATTCTGATCACAAATTCGCCGGGAAATCCGACTGGGACTGTATATACGGATGAAGTGCAACGGCGGATCGCCGATCTTGCTGTCAGGCACGACCTGATCGTACTTACGGACGAGATCTACGCCCGGATCATCTATGGCGGGAAGTACTTCTCCATGCTCAGCTATCCGGGGATGCAGGAACGGACAGTCCTCATCGACGGTTTTTCGAAGAGTTTTGCCATGACGGGCTGGCGGCTCGGGTATGCTGTTGCTCCTCCGCGAATCACTTCCGCATTGCAGATGCTGGTCGTCAATAGTTACACCTGCGTCGCGGAGTTTACCCAATATGGCGCCATTGAGGGGCTGAAAGACAAGACCGGAGCGACACCGAAAATGGTTGCGGAATTTGCCAAGCGCAAAGAACAGTTTGTGCGTGAGTTGAATCAGGTACCGGGCTTTCGCTGTCAGGCCCCCGAAGGCGCATTTTATGCGTGGGTGAACATTTCGGAGAGCGGAATGAATGCAGAGGAAATCTGTCGCATCATGCTCGAGGAAGCGGGTGTAGCAGCGATTGCGGGCGAGGCTTTCGGTTCTGCGGGAAAAGGCTTTGTGAGATTTTCTTTCGCATCGTCGAGGGAAACCTTGCGCGAAGCGGTGGCGCGCATTCAGCAGGTCGCCTCGGCCTGGCAGAGAAGCCCCGTTTCAAGATAACCACGACGCAGAGGTACGCAGAGGAGAAACTCTGATTTGACGACAATGAATTGGAGAACAGCACTCTTACTGGTCATTACAGCGTTTGGGTCAGCGCCTTCTTTTTGTGCAGCGCAGGCCCGTCCGTTTCCTGGGCCCGATGTACAGCAAATTTACCAGCGCTTGTTGCCGCAGATCGAAAAAATTCCGATGTTCGACCATCATGCTCATCCGGGCTATGCCGATGATCCGGATGTTGACGCGATGGCAGCGCCCCCGGGCAGCGCCGCCCTCAGGGAGCGTGAAACGAATCCCGAACTCGTCCAAGCTGCGAAAGCAATGTGGGGATACCCGTATAGCGATCTCTCGCCTGAACACACGAAATGGCTCATTCAGAAGAAAGACGAGGCGAAGAAGCAGCAGGGAATTGCGTATTTTTCCAATATTCTCGACAAGCTGAATATCGAGCAGGGCGTCGCTAATCGCGCAATGATGCCCGATTACCTGGATCCGAAGCGTTTCGTGTGGGTCTTCTTTTCAGATTCCTTCATGTGGCCGTTTGATAATCAGCGTGAAACGGCGCGCAACAGCGATGAGCAGGTCTACATCCCACTACAAGAAAAAATGCTGCACCGCTGGATGCAACAAGAAGGCCTGAGCAAACTGCCGGCAAGCTTCGATGACTATTTGAAATTCGTCACGCAAACTCTCGAGGACAATCAGAAGAAGGGTGCAATTGCGCAAAAATTCGAAGTCGCATATTTTCGGTCGACAAAATTCTCTGATCCGACTCAAAAGCAAGCTCAAGATATTTATGAGCGTTTCGTTGCCGGCGGGATACCAAGCGAGCAGGAATATAGAACCTTTCAGGATTACATTTTCCGATATCTTGTGAGCGAGGGCGGGCGGCTGCATCTGCCGGTGCACATTCATTCCGCGGTTGGCATCGGCGATTACTTCAACTTGTCGGAAAGCAACATTCTGAATCTGGAGAGCGTGGTTCGCGATCCGCGATACGCCGGCACCACGTTTGTGATGATTCACGGCGGCTACCCTTATGATCGCCAAGCGATCTGGCTGGCTGCCATGAAGAACGTTTATCTCGACACCTCGGAAACCGAAGTGCTTTTGTATCCGTCCGAATTTAAGAAGCTGCTGAAGCAGTGGCTGGAAACATTTCCTGACAAAGTGACATTCGGAACGGATTGTTTTCCATACAACCAGGCACTGGGAGCTGAGGAAAGTTACTGGTTGGGAGTGCAGTCCAGCCGTACAGCTTTGGCGGCGGCGCTGTCGGAAATGATTTCGGAAGGCGAGGTGACCGAGGCGCAGGCACTTCAGTTGGCACATGGATATTTGCACGATAACGCAGTGGGAATCTATCAAGGGAAGGTGCACTGAAATGGCAAGCGCAGGAACGCGCCAACGGAAGACCAACACGAGAGCCAACAAGAAACCTGCCCGTAAGGCGAGTGCACAGAAAGCTAAGCTGCAATATATTCCGTGGACCACCGTCCCTATCGAAGACCTGAATCCCTTGTTGCAGCGTCATTTCATAGTTGGCCACGAAATCATGCTTGCGCGAGTGCTGTTGAAGAAGGGCTGCATCGTTCCCAAGCACAGCCACCATAATGAGCAGGTCACGTACATTTTGGAAGGGGCGCTCAAGTTCTGGATCGACGGCAAAGAAATCATTGTCAATGAAGGCGAGGTGCTCACCATTCCTCCGCACATGCCGCACAAGGCCGAGGCTTTGGTCGACACCGTAGACCTCGACGTCTTCAATCCACCGCGCGAAGATTGGATCAACAAGACGGACGACTACCTTCGCGGACGAAAGTAATCTTATAAAATGTCATCCTGAGCGGCGGCAGCCGCGAAGGATCTTACGAATGCTTCAGAGCGTCTCTGCGGTTCCCCAGAACTCCTCGCGCGTGCGCAGTCTCGATGATCATGAAGCCTGCTCATGAACTTCGCTGTATCGCTTGCGGCAAAGTCGCGGACAGCCCTGCCAAGTCGTTCCGTTGTTCGGAATGCGGCGATCTGCTGGAAATGACTTATCCAGGATGGAATACCGATCAGGGTTTACGGCCATCCGGTTTGAATGTTGCTTCGCTCAACGCGCTATGGCGAACCCGGCGGAAATCTCTGCTCTCGATCGATCAAAGTGGTGTCTGGCGATTTCGGGAGCTGCTGCCTCTTTTTCCTGACGCCTCAAAAATTATCACTCTCCGCGAAGGCAACACGCCGATCTACGAACTGCGACGTTGTGCAGTCACAGCTGGGGTCGACACTCTGCTTGCGAAGCATCAAGGCATGAATCCCACCGGATCTTTCAAAGATACCGGCATGACTTTGGCTGCGTCATTTGCGCGGGCAAATGCGTTCACCTGGGTGGGATGCGCTTCGACCGGCAATACGTCCGCTTCGATGGCTGCATATGCTGCGTACGGCGGCATGCGAAGCCTGGTGCTGATTCCGGAGGGCAAAGTTTCATGGGGAAAGCTTTCTCAGGCCTTGGACTATGGCGCGCTCACATGCCAGCTCAAAACTGATTTCGACGGCTGCCTGAGAGTATTGAATGAAGTGGTCGAGCGCATGCCCGTGTATCTTTTGAACTCGGTGAATCCATACCGGATTGAAGGACAGAAGACCGCCGCGCTTGAGCTCCTGGAGCAACTCGATTGGCAGGTGCCGGACCACGTCATTGTTCCTGGCGGAAATTTAGGAAATTCATCTGCATTGGGCAAAGCGTTTCTGGAACTGAAGGAAATCGGGTTCATCAAACACTTGCCAAAAATTTCTATCATTCAAGCGGAAGGTGCGAATGCGTTGGTACGCACGATGCGGGAAACGGGCGGCAAAAAACTAATTCCGGTGAGGGCCGAAACTGGTGCCAGCGCGATTCGTATCGGCAATCCAGCATCGTGGAAGAAAGCGGCTCGCGTGTTGGGCGAAACCGGCGGAACGGTCGAGCAGGTCAGCGAAGCAGAAATTGCGCTGGCGAAGGCGGAAATCGGATCGGATGGAATCGGTTGTGAGCCGGCGTCGGCCGTTACTTTGGCGGGGCTGAAAAAACTCGTGAAAACAGGCTTTGTCCAGCCGCACGACAGCATTGTACTAATCTTGACCGGCCACTTGTTGAAAGACCCGGAATATACATTAAAGTTCCATCGCGGCGAATTATGCCATGAGGATTCCGCGATTGTTCGTCACCAGCAACGTGCTCCCATCGTGCTGGAGGCGAATGCCGATGCAGTCATTGGCGCACTCAATGACACTGAAGTTCCTTCCTGAAGTTCCCGCAAGTCTGACCGTTTCTCCCGCAATTTGAGGTTCAGGAGCGGGCAGCATCTGCCGTAGGCAATCCCAATAGGCCTCGATCGAAGTCGCCCGCGACACTTTGAAGCTGAAAAAGTTCCCATCCAAGCCGCGGCTAATGGAGGCTTTTTTCTTTCAGAAAGCCATTCTGTTGCCGTCTGACCGGTGTCTTTAATACCAAGCAGACGGTCAGGAGATCATTATGTTCGGCGAATGCGCAATCGGCACCACTTCCGACAATTCTCATCGCGGCTGGACGACATTGTTGTCTT
>JAFAGX010000647.1 GCA_019237515.1 Acidobacteriaceae bacterium | reverse complement strand
CCGTCATTCCGCCGGACCGCACCTGGCCGTATCAATTCCACGTTGTCCAGCAAAGTGACATCAATGCATTCGCGCTTCCCGGCGGCCCAATCTTCATCAACATTGGCACCATCAACGCTGCTGATAATGAGGCCGAACTCGTCGGCGTGATGTCGCATGAGATGTCGCACGTGTACATGCAACACTCCGCGAAACAAGCTCCCAAGCAGGAATGGGCCGGTATTTTGGGCGCGCTGGGCGGCCTTCTCGGCGGCACGACAGGCGCCCTCGCACAAATGGGGATTCAGAGCGTTGCTGGTGGAGTTCTGATGCACTACTCCCGAGGCGATGAGGCCCAGGCGGACGCCGTCGGTGCGATCATCATGTACAAAGCAGACTATCCCCCGACCGCCATGGCCGCGTTTTTCCAGAAACTGGAAAAACTCGTCGGCAACGGTGGCCCGCAATTCCTGAGCGATCATCCAAACCCGGGCAACCGTGTCGAAGCCGTGGACAAAGAAATCGCACACTGGCCGCCAAAACAATATCAGCCGACCAGCCAGGCGTTTCTTCAGGCAAAACAGGAGGCCAAGGGTATAAAGGCTTACAACGCCCAACAAATTTCTGACGGCGCCAAGACTGGCCAGTGGGCGCAGCAGAATCAAAAATCTGGTGCTGTACTTCCCGGCGCCCCAAACACAGCGGCGCCGACGTCAACCGCGGCGGGCGGCACGCTGACCAACGTGAGTTATCAGCAGGTCCAGCCCAGCGGCGACTTCAAGACATTCCAGAGCGGAACTTTCAGCATGAATTACCCAGGCAATTGGCAGGCTTCAGCCGGACAAAACTCGGTGACGCTGGCTCCTCAGGCCGGAGTCGGAGAGAACGCAATCGCCTATGGTGCAATCGCGGCTGTCGCGCAGAACCCGGACAGCAATTCTCTGGACCAGGCCACCCAGGCCCTGATTCAAAACCTGCAACAAACAAATCCAGGGATGCGCGTTTATGACAGTTCCCGCAAAATTCAGGTCTCCGGCTCTGAAGCACGCTCCACCATGCTGCAAGGAAACTCCCCGGTACAGCAAAACGGTCAAGCCGTTCCCGAGCGCGATTGGCTTGTCACACTGGCGACCCCAGAAGGTGGCCTTTTGCACCTGGTCTTCATCGCGCCTGAAAATCAGTTCTCGCAACTCCAACCCACTTATCAGAAAATGCTCGATAGTTTGCAGGTGAAATGATGCGAAAGTAAAGACCGTTCGTAACTTGCCCTTAGTCACTATTAGTGCCTAAGCTGTACGCTGTGCACCTACGCTCCCTAATGTTATGTCGTCAACCCGACACAGTAGCCCTGGTTACGCGTGCCTGCCGCGAACTCGGGGTCGATTTGCAACACTGTTCCAGTGCCAAGGCCGCGCTGGAAGAGTTCAGCTGTCACCGTTTTCAGGGAGTCATTGTTGACGATCAAGATAGTCAAGGCGCTGCCACGTTACTGAAAAATATTCAGGAGTCCACTCCTGCCGGGAGGAAGACCCTAGTTATTGCCCTCGCGAGGACTGAGGCGACACTTGACACTGTATTCGGTGCCGGAACTCATCTGGTCATCTACAAACCGCTTACGCACGATCGGGTACGCAATGGCTTGCGCGCCATACGTACTCTAATGGGCGGGCGCCGCCAGCGCGTGGCGCCTCGCGTAAAGGTCGACATCGAAGCAAAGCTCGCCTTCAGCGATAGGGAAAGCATTCCAGTTAAGATATTGGACATCAGCAGAGGCGGTGCTGCATTATCGGTTCAGCGCACCCTGCCCGGCATCAAATCCGTCAAGCTCAGCTTTGCCCTACCGGGCGAGAAAAGCACTACCGCCTCCGCCGAGCTGGTGTGGAGAGATGCTCGCGGCAATCTCGGCATCGAGTTCGTCAATCGGGAGCCTGAGTTCACATTACTGGTTTCCAAGTGGACAAAAGACAACGCCTCGGCAAAGGCGATGGCGGATTAATCTTCGCTCTTCAGCACTCCGATTCTCCGGTACTCCCCGCGGAAATACAGCAGTGGCTCCCCTTGCCGCACAACGACATCTTCTACTTCCGCAATGAAAATTGTATGATCCCCCGCATCCTGCGCGGTATGCAGACGACACTCGAGATACACTAGCGCCCCGTGCAAAACCGGTGTTCCATGATTCGTTCGATCAAATCGCGCCCCGGCCTCTCGTTCCGCGTCTTGATGCGCCGGCGTGGCTCGCGCATAGTATTCGGAAATCTGTTTTTGATCTTCAGCTAAGACATTTACTCCGAACCGTTTCTTCGCGTGCAGCCGAGCATGCGTGCGTGCACGATGATCGACACAGACCAGCACCAGCAACGGATTGAGCGACACGGACGTGAATGCGTTCGCCGTCATCCCATGCACTTCGCCTTCGTAATCTAAGGTGATCACTGTTACGCCGGTGGCGAAGCTGCCCATTGCTCTGCGAAACTCGGCTTGGCTGATGCTCATCGAACGAGTCCGTTCTCTAACAACTCTCAACCGCCCTCGACTGTCATCCTGAGCGAAGCGAAGGATCTATGCATTCCTCGGCTCGGATCTAATACAACCGATGAATTCTAATCCATTACAATCAATGGAGCCCGGCGGCAGATGGCATTCAGCACGAAATCTCCGGTCACACAATCCTTCGATCCCCAGGTGTCTCCTTCCCGCGAGCAGGCAATCGCCCTCATCACTTGCTCCGATGATGACCTGCCCTCGCTCCTTACTGCCGCAGCCGCAGCCAGACAGCGATTCAAAGGCAAGCTCATCACCTATTCCCGCAAGGTTTTCCTTCCGCTCACAAATCTTTGCCGCGACTACTGCGGCTACTGCACTTTCCGCCGTGACCCCCACCAAGCCGGTGCGCACACGATGACTCCAGAGCAAGTCCTCGAAGTGGCCAAGACCGGCGAAAAATTGGGCTGCACCGAAGCGCTCTTCAGCCTGGGTGACAAGCCAGAACTTCTGTTTCTCGAGATGCGCAGCACCCTGCAGCGGCTCGGCTACAAATCAACGCTGCATTATCTCGAAGCTATGTGCGAACTGGTCCTGCGCGAGACTTCTCTTTTGCCGCATCCCAATCCCGGCTTACTCAGCGCCGAATGGATGACCCGACTCGCTGCGGTCTCTCCCAGCATCGGCCTCATGCTTGAAACCACCAACGAGCATCTGCTCGCTCCCGGTGCGGCCCACGACAATGCGCCTGACAAAGTGCCTGCAAAGCGCTTGCGCACCATCGAAGATGCCGGCAAGCAGCAGGTTCCATTTACCACCGGGCTGCTAATCGGTATTGGCGAAACTCCGCAGGATCGCGTCGACACTCTGCTCGCCATCCGCGAATTGCACGAGCGCTACGGACACATCCAGGAAGTCATCGTTCAGAACTTTCGCGTCAAACCTGACATCCCGATGCGGAACTGGCCCGAGCCCTCCAAAGCCGAAATGCTGCGTGCCATTGCCGTCGCACGTCTTTTGTTGCCGCAGGTTAATATTCAGGCACCTCCCAACCTCTCTTCACCTTACTATGAAGAGTTGCTGGATGCCGGCCTCAATGACTGGGGCGGCGTTTCACCGCTCACTCCGGATTACATCAACCCGGAGCAGCCGTGGCCGCACTTGGAGCAGTTGAAATTGCGAACCGAATCCAAAGGATACAAACTCTGTCAACGCCTTCCTATCTATCCTGAGTTTTTGCCCCGTGTGAGCAATCGCGCCGATGGTTTGCTCGCCGAGAGACTTCGTGCCGCAGCCGATAACGTCGGCCTTGCCCGGAGGGCCGCGTGATCGTTGTCCTGACCGGAGGAACCGGCGGTGCGAAATTCGTAGAAGGCCTGCGCCAGGTTGCCCCCGCCGAGGAGTTGACCTTCATTGTGAATACCGGCGACGATCTCGAATGGTGGGGCCTCTATGTTTCTCCCGACCTCGATTCGATCACTTACGCGCTTGCCGGCTTACTCAGCCGCGAGCGCGGCTGGGGCGTCAAGGGGGACACGTTTTATTGCCTGCAGGCCATGGGTGAACTTGCCGAGCCCACTTGGTTCCATGTCGGCGACCGCGATCTGGCGCTTCATCTTCTTCGTTCAAAATTGCTCGGCCAGGGCAAAACCTTGACTGAGGTCACGAACGAAGTCTGCCGCAAGCTGGGCGTGCAAGCCCGCATCCTGCCCATGAGCGACGCACGCGTAGAGACCCGAGTGATGACGCCGACCGGTGAACTCAGCTTTCAGGAATATTTCGTGCAACGCTGGTACCAGGATCCGGTCAAATCCGTACGCTTCGCTGGCGCTTCGGAAGCCAATCCCGCACCCGGAGTTGTCGAGGCGATTCTTTCCGCCACCGCGGTCATCATCGCGCCCAGCAACCCCATCACGAGCATTGGGCCGATTCTTGCTGTTCCCGGCATCCGGTCTGCATTGCGCGAAACCCGCGCGACGGTTGCCGCCGTTAGCCCTCTGGTTGGCGGGGCCGCAGTCACCGGGCCTGCGGGAGTTTTGATGGCCGCTCAAGGGCTTCCAGTTTCGATTGCTGGAATTGCCCAGACCTATGGCGATTTTCTTGACATCCTGATCGCTGACCTCCGGGACCATACCGCGGCGCAAGCGCTGGATCGTCCCGGCCTTCGCGTACACTGTACCAACATCATTATGAAAAGCGCTGAAGACAGGGCTAAGCTGGCGAGGACGCTGATGGCTTTACTGACCGCCGAAAAATCTGTCCGCGCCACCTCCGAAGCATGATCCTCATTCCGGTCAAAAATCTCGCAACCGCAAAACAGCGCCTGGCTTCGCTCTTCAGCCAGGCAGTTCGCACCCAACTCGCGCAGGCAATGTTTCTCGATGTGCTCGATGCTGTCGCCGCATGCTCCCATCGTCCCAGTGTGAGTCTGGTGACGAGCGATCCATTCGCAATCGATGCTGCTCAGCAATTCGGATTTGATGTCATTCCTGACAATCAAAATCGCAGCGAGACTGATGCCATCGAGCTGGCTACAAGAACTTGCGAATCTCGCGGCGTTGATTCCACATTGGTGATCCCCGCCGATGTCCCGCTGATTACTTCGTCGGAGCTGGACATGATTTTCACGAATGTGCCCGAACGTGGCTCGCTGCTCGTGCCCGCGGCTGACGGTCGCGGCACCAACGCCGCTTTTCGCCGTCCCGCCGCATTGTTCCCCCTGCGTTTTGGCAATGACAGCTTCAAGCCTCACCTCGCGACAGCGAAGGCGTCGGGCCTGCCTTGCACCGTCATTTCTCTGTCCGGCATTGGCCTCGACATCGACAATCCCTCGGATCTTCGCAAGTTGGTCGATGCCCCCGGAAATACCCGTGCCCAGAATCTCGCCCGGCAGTGGGATATGACCGATCTCTCTCTCGCCGCCAATCAATAATCTGTCATCCTGGCGGGTGCCCCACCCTTTGCGGTTTTCGAAGAGTGGGGTGATTCGGAATCGAAGGCTCTACAGATTTCATTCGCGTACACTACATTTCACATGCCTCGGGCTCCCGAAGTGCGAATCATCCCGGTTCCTCTTGCGGAGGAAATCCATCCAGGCGACTCGCTGTTCCAAAAGCTGTTACCAACCCTGTCACGCCGCCTCAAACGCGGGGACATCCTGATCATCAAACACAAAATCGTCTCCAAAGCCGAAGGACAGCTTGTAGACCTGAGCACCATGCGTCCCTCAGCCGCCACTCGCGCCTGGGCCCGCCGCTATAACCTCGACCCGCGTGTGACCACGTTGGCAATGAAGGAAGGCAAAAGAATCCTGCGCCGCCGACGGGGTGTGCTCATCACGGAGACTCGTCACGGTTTCATCTGCGCAAACAGCGGCGTTGATGTCTCCAACGTGGATGGTGGCGCTCACGCACTCCTTCTGCCCAAAAATCCCGACCGCTCCGCCGCCCAGCTTTACCGCGCCATCAAAAAACATCTGCACCTTTCGATTCCCGTCATCA
>JAFAGX010000043.1 GCA_019237515.1 Acidobacteriaceae bacterium | reverse complement strand
CGTGACTTGCTCTTCGCGATCCGGCGCTTGCTGAGGCGAGTTCGTCATTTGCCATGTGCCGGGCAAGGGGGCGTTCGCGGTATCCTCCAGTTCTCCACCTTCATGGCTGATATGCCAAAGATTGCGATCGCGACTATGAATTTTTTCGCGGCTGGCGGCAACCGGAATTCCGTGCTGCTCGGCGTAATCCAAACAATCCTCGCGCGATTTCAGCGTCCATTCTCGCCATGGTGCGATGACTTTCAGTTCGGGCGCCAGCGCCTGATACGCCAGTTCAAAACGCACCTGATCATTGCCTTTTCCGGTGCAGCCGTGAGCTACGGCGCTCGCACCCTCGTGCAACGCGACTTCAACCTGATGTTTGGCGATCACGGGACGGGCCAGCGAAGTGCCAAGCAAATACTTATGCTCATACACGGCGCCGGCTTTCAATGCTGGGAAAACGTATTCGGCCAGGAATTCCTCGCGCAGATCCTCAACCACTACATTGCACGCGCCCGTCTTATACGCTTTATCAACGACAGCTTCGATATCATCGCCCTGCCCGACGTCGCCTACCATGGCGATTACGTCGTACGCATAATTCTCCTTCAGCCAGGGAATGATGATGGAGGTATCCAGGCCGCCAGAATAGGCGAGAACAATCTTTTCACGCATGAGCACTCCTTGCGGGCAGGCGCGATGCACCAGCCAAGAGAAGATGTAAAGCGGCTTTCTGCACATGCAGGCGATTTTCCGCCTGCTCGAAAATCAGCGAGCGGTCCGAATCCATAACGCCATCGGTGACTTCCTGCCCCCGGTGCGCCGGCAGACAGTGCATAAACACAGCGCGCGGTCCAGCATGCTTCATGAGTTTGCTGTTGACTTGATACGGCGGGAAAATTCGCGATCGCGCCTCAGCTTCGTCCTCCTGCCCCATGCTCGCCCAGGCGTCGGTGTAAACGGCGTCGACCCCTTTCACCGCGGCAATCGGATCAGTAAACAATTCGATGGAGCCGCCGGTACACCCGGCAATTTCCTTGGCAATATTCACAAACTCCTGGTGAGGTTCGTATCCTACCGGGGTTGCGATTCGAATCGCCGAGCCCAGGCAGGCAGCACTGAGCAACAGTGAATGAGCGACATTGTTGCCGTCGCCGACATACGTGAGGCAAATGTTCCTGAGGTTTCCGAAACGCTCCTGGAGGGTGAAGTAATCTGCCAACGCCTGGCACGGGTGTTCCCGATCGCTCAGTGCATTAATCACTGGAATTGACGCGTACAGAGCCATATCTTCAATCGTTTTTTGCGCGAACGTCCGCAGCACAATCACGTCAAACCAGCGCTCCAGGTTATGGGCGATGTCGCTTAATCTTTCGCGAGCATCAATTCGCCCTTGAGTCTGATCGACAAAAACCGCTGACCCGCCAAGGCTCGCCATTCCACTTTCGAATGTGAGGCGCGTACGAAGGGACGGCTTTTCAAAGAACATCACCAACTGTTTGCCCGTTAGCGCTCTCCGAAACTCGGATGGACGTGACTTCATAACCTGCGCCAGGTGCAGCACGGCTTCAACGCCGCTCGGGCCAAGGTCAGTCGTAGAGAGCAGATCGGAGCAACAGAACAATTTTGGAATTGACGAGCCAATACTGCGGCTCGCCGTAACGGTTTGCGTGTTCAACTCTTTCTCCTCGTGAGGGATTTTTGTTTCGCAAAGTGGCTGGTTTTCTGAACTTCCGACAGCACGGCATCGAGTTCGTGAATGACTTCATTCACGTGCTTCTTCTCAATAATGTAAGGCGGCAAAAATCGCAGAACTCGGTCGTTCGTTCGATTGATCAGGATTTTGCGCCTCAACATCTCGGCAACAACCGCTTTGGTAAGATCGGCGGAGTTCAATTCCATGGCGAGCATGAGTCCCATCCCGCGCACCTCAACAACGCAGGGGTGTTTAGCGTTTAGCCCTTCAAGCTTGGTGCTGAAATAATTGCCGATTTCGCGGATATGATCTAACGACTGATCCATGATCTTTAGGAATTCGATGGCAATCGCGCACGTCAGCGGCCCGCCACCGAATGTACTTCCATGCATGCCAGGGTGGATCGCGGAAGCCACACGGCTGCTGGTAAGAATCGCGCCTAGCGGCAAGCCGCCCGCCAGCGGCTTGGCGACAGTGACGATATCCGGTTGCACGCCATAATGCTGGTACGCAAAATATCTTCCGGTGCGGCCGAGGCCACACTGAATTTCGTCGAGCAGCAGCAAGGTGCCAGCGCGCTTCGTTAGGTTTCGTGCAGTGCTTAAAAACTCGGGACTGACCGGCCGAATCCCGCCTTCGCCTTGGATCGTCTCAATGCAAACGGCGCACACACTGCCATCAAATTTTCGCTTGAGGTCGGACACGTCATTAAATTCCACGAAGCTGACTCCCGGTAACATCGGGCCGAAGGGATCACGGTACTTCGCCTGACCAGTGGTGGCGAGAGCGCCAAAAGTGCGGCCGTGAAACGAATTCTCGAGCGCCAAAATCCGCCATTTCGGTTTGTGCCCGTTTGTCCCCAGCGTGCGTGCGTAGGCGCGCGCAAACTTCAACGCTCCTTCCCAGGCTTCAGTGCCGCTGTTGCAGAAGAACACCCGGTCAAGACCAGAGATTCGAGTGAGTTGTTTCGCAAGCTCCGCCTGGTACTCGTGAAAAAAGAGATTACAGACATGAACCAGGCGGCTCGCTTGTCGTTTCATCGCGCGCTGAATCGCCGGGTGGCCGTAACCCAGGGCATTGACGCCAATCCCACTGAGAAAATCCAAATAGCGTAGGCCGCGCGAGTCCCACAGATAAACTCCTCTACCTTTTTCGAACAAAACTTTTTGCCGGTCATACGTCGGCAACAGGAGTTGCTCTTCAGAACGGATGATCGTGGGTAGCCTCACGCGTGCGTTACCTCCGTCCCACATTCAAGCTTGCTGAAATAAAATTCCGGTAGAACCTCCGCGTGTTCTGCGGGAAGTATCCGCACTCGGCCGACGCCGCGCCGCAGGGCTTGAGTGCAGGCTTCGAGCTTCGGCAGCATGCCGCCGGTGATGACCGAACCAGCAACCAGATCGGCCACCGTCTTAGTGCTAAGCCAACGCATTACGACTCCTTCTGCATCCCTCACGCCTGGCACATCAGTCAGGAAGATCAACGTGTCGGCGTGGCAGGCCACAGCGCAGGTGGCGGCCATCTGATCAGCATTCACGTTGTAATATTCGCCATCAACCCCAAGCGCGGTCGAGGAGATGACCGGGATTCCACCCTGCTGCCATACAATGTCCAGCCAGCGGGTATCGGCAGCGCAGATTTCGCCGACGAAGCCAAGATCGTATCCGGAAGTTTGTTTCTTGCGGGCTCGGAACATCATGCCGTCGCCGCCGCACAGCCCCAGGGCCGCCAAGCCTTCGGCCTGAATGGCTGACACCAGTTTCTTATTCACAATTCCCGACAAGACCATCAGCGCGACATCCCGGGTCGTGGCATCGGTGATTCGCAACCCGTTTACGAAGTCAGTTTCGTGTCCCAGTTGCTTTAGCGTCCGCGTTAGCGCGCCACCACCTCCGTGCACGACCGCAACGCGATGGCCGTCTCTGGCCAACTCTGCGACTGCATGGGCGCATTTACGACGCGTCGACGCATCGTCCAGCGCGGCCCCGCCGATCTTGATTACGATTTTCACTGCAGCCCCTCTTCTTCGCTCCATCCGTACATCAGGTTCATGTTCTGCACCGCCTGTCCTGCCGCGCCTTTGAGCAAATTGTCGATGCAGCAAACGAGTACCATTCGACGCCCATCATCGGCCAGGCAGAATCCGATGTCACAGTAATTGGTGTGGAGCGAGAACTGGATCTGGGGCAAATTGGGAGTGCGGAAAATGCGAATCCAGTGGCGGCCGGAATAAAAACTTCGAAAACAAGTCGCGACTTCTGCTTCCGTCACCACTCGATTCAAGTGCACGTAAATCGTCGAAAGGATGCCCCGCGGAATCGGCAGAAGATGCGGAGTAAACATCAGCGTTCCGGTTTCGATCTGTAATTGCTCGACGATTTCTCCGACATGGCGATGATTAAAAACCGAATAGGCCGATAGGTTGTCGGCCACCGAAACGAAATGCGTTCGCGAGTTGGGTTCCTTGCCAGCGCCCGAGACCCCTGATTTGGAATCGCTAACAATGCCACGTTGCTGATCGACGAGGCCCGTCTTCAGAATCGGCGTGAGCGCCAGAATCACAGAAGTGGCATAGCAACCAGGGTTGGCGATGAGAGTAGATTCCGGAATTCGGTCCGCATTCAACTCCGGCAGGCCATAAACAGCTTTCTGCGTCAACTGAGCAGCGGAGACTGCATCTTCATCGCGAAAGTCATAAATCGCAAGATGCTGTTGTTGCCGAAGACGCCAGGCTCCGCTCAGATCAATCACTCGCAGACCTCGAGCCACAGCTTCTGGAACCAAGGCGCGCGAGACTTCATGCGGAGTAGCGAGAAACAGCAGTTGCACGTCGTGCCTCTTCAATTCGTCCCACGAAAATGGAGTCAGAGGATACCCGCCATTAGTGGATACCGCAGGGAAGATCTCCGCCAGCGAAGCGGGAGTGCAGCTTTCCGCAGAGCGACGCAACAGCAGCGGACTTTTCAACCGCGGATGACGCGTGAGGATCCGCGTAAGTTCGAGACCGGAATAGCCGGTTGCTCCTAGAATGGCCGTGCTGAGTTTTCCGGGAATCAAGCCAGCATCTCCTCAATTCGGTTCGCCAGTTTCTTCGCTCCTTGTTTGTCCGGGCAAACGATCAAGATCGTATCGTCTCCCGCGATTGTGCCCACCGTCTCCGGCCACTCTTCGCCGTCGAGTGCCGCGGCCACAGGTTGCGCGCTGCCCACGATGGTTTTGACCACCAGCAGGTTTTGCGCTGCACGTGCATCCAGGACAAATTCCCGAACGAGGCGCGACACTGGAGGCAACGTCAGTAATGTTGAATTCTCCGCCTGAGGTAACGAGTACCCGTGAGAACCCTTGATCAGGTTCAGTTCCCGGATGTCCCGGGAGAGTGTCGCTTGCCCCACCTTAAAGCCCCGCTTGCGGAGGGCTCGTTGCAAATCTTCCTGACTCGCAACCGGCCCCTGCTGGAGCACATCCAGAATTGCCCTATGCCGCAGGCTTTTATTCATCATGAATAATTATTCATCATCTTGCATAAATATGTTTTTCTATCTTACGGTGATGAGCGAGGATGTCAAGAGAAAATCCTGAGCTGGGGTGTGTTGAAGAACGACCCTAACAAAAATGCGGGCGCCGAGCGCGCCCGCATTCCAGGTTACTGCCTCCGGTTGCTGCTACGGTGTTCCGGTTCCTGTCCGCAATCCGTGCTCGTAGCTGATGGTGTATGTGAAGTGGTTGTTAATGATTACTCCCAGCGGCTCGTTGACGCACCCACTCGGCGACTGCGCAGCGAAGACATTGGCGAAGAACTCGTCCGCGCTAGTGTCGTAAGGCCAGAGGTGTTGCATCCGCTTCCAATTGGTCATACTGAGAGAGCAGACCTGCTGGAGTTGCGCTGTCGTAAGTCCGGATCCCCCAAATACGCCGAGACAGGTTTGCTTGTTCAGATAAGCGATATCCAGGTTCACCGCATTCAGATAGTTCGCCGAGTGCGTGCTGGGGTATTTGTAGTAACGATCCATCTCATGTCCCATTTCATGGTTCGTAGTTTGTGCGATCATCAGCAGACGCGACGGACTGGTATTGATTGAGGCCGCATGCTGGAAGATTGCAGTCACGGGTCCAGCATGATTAGGAAGTTGGCCGGGTTTGGTAGTCAGCCCGGCGGCATCCGTGCCCGGCGGCGGCGTGAGACTGGTGCCAAAATATTTGTTGAAGTCGGCGATGGTTCCGAACACGTAGACCTCAACGCCTGTTTTTGTAGAGACCTGACGGAGAAAGGGAACCACTTGCTTTCCGACAACCTGGCCGGTCGAACCCTGGGACGCGTTCCACACTACGCTGACGCCGGCGGCATCAGGGGAGGGAGTATCACCGCAATAGTAGAGATTTCCGTTCACGGGCCAGTGGATGGCGCCAGGTTCATCGATGCCGTCGAAAAGACCACAGGTTACGCCATTATTGGTTTCTGCGCGGGCGGCAGATGTGAATAGGCTGCCCACCATGGTCATCAGCAGCACGGCAAGAATTGAAAGATTCTGTGGTTTCATAGAACTCTCCTTTTTTGGGGTAGCTTCTTCGGTCAAGTAGGCCAATCTGCCTCCCGCCCCGAAACTGCTCTCATCAGGTAGCGCGACAAAGGGCTGCAGAAGGGGTCAAATGGTTTCTTTAGGAGTAGATTCGCGCCGGATTCCGGGATCAATGCAGCGCCGCCGGCGTCTTTATGATCCGGGCGACGCGTATCCAGACTAACGTTGGACCCGCTGTTTGAAGTGGAATGAAGACGAGACGATCAAGTCGCCTCGGTGGCAACCCCGACAGCGGAGAGTTCTGGTTCACTTGGCCATGCAGTTTGTTGCAAACGTCCGACCAGCAGTACCCAACAGATTCCGCCAAACACTTCAATCGCCGCGCACACGGAAAAGGCTGCGCCGAACCGTCCCGTGCGATCCACAATCCAACCGGTGAGCGGACCCACGACAACCCCAGCGAGGTTAGCCACACAAGTCTGCAGTCCCGTCCACTTGCCGGCCATTGATGGCCCGGCGAGGGTTTGGGCGAAAACATAAATGTTTGGTCCGACGAAGCCGGAGCCGATGCCCATCACCGCGAGACCGGCGAAGGAAATTCGGGAATCAGCAGCGCCGCACGCCAGAACCCCGGCGGCGACTAGCGCGTGTCCCGTGCCCATGGCGGCTTTGCGCACGACAGTGATCTCGGCGCCCCGGCGAACGAAATGATCTGCGGTCCAGCCAACAATAGGTGAAACCACAGCGTAGAGAATGTAGTAAAGAGCCGCCTCCTTCGCCATTTGCTGCATGGTGAAGTGCCGCTCGCGCACCAGGTACAGCGGCAGCCATACAATCAAGAAGTAAAAGGGATAATTGCAGCAGAACTGCCCCACAGCTGTCGCCCAGAAGTTTCGTTCGCGCAGCACTCTCATCGTTGACACGCTGCTTGACGAGCCGCTGCGAGTCAGAACGGTATCTGGCATGAAGCTCATCCACGGCAAAAGCCAAATGAGACTTGCCAAACCGATGACGATAAAGACCGGGCGCCAGCCGTAATGCGCCATGGAGATACCGCACCCATAAGTCCCGACAGCAGGCCCCAGGCTCATGCCGCTGATGATCATGGCATTGGCAATGCCCCGGTGCTGTTGGGGCACATTCAACGCGATCATCTTGCTGTATGACGGGAACGCAACGGATTCTCCCAATCCTAAAAGCATGCGAAATGCCAGTAGCAAGCCAAAGCCGTGAACCAGACCGGTTGCCGCTGTCGCCAGTGACCAGAGAGCAAATCCGGCCGCCAGCACCCAATTAACGTTCAGACGATCCACGATCCATCCGCTAACCGCGAGCACTGCGGTGTAGGTCCAGAAAAACGCCGTGATCAACACGCCCACTTGGGTATTGGTGAGATGGAGTTCATCCTTGAGCAGCGGTGCCGCAACTGCAAGGTTTCCCCGATCGATGTAGTTAATCAGAATGGAAATGGTCAGCAACACCAGCCAGAAGGGAATGGTGCGGTCCATCCGCGATTCAGACACTGTTTGCATCAATTCCGTGCCCCGACCACGATCTGTGATTTACAACTTCGAGGAAGTTGCCCCAGCAGATGCTGAATTTTGCGCTTGATTCGGCCGAAAAACAAGTGAGATAGCGCATTATCCGGCGTAGAATTGGTGCTCGCTGTATGGCCGAGAATGAAGAAGTGACGCTGCTGCTGTCAGCCCTCACGCGGGGGGAAGAAGGCGCTGCCTCAAAGCTGATCCCGATCGTCTACGGTGAACTGCGCAGGCTGGCGGCGAGCTACATGCGGAGAGAGCGGGTTGATCATACGCTGCAACCGACTGCACTGGTGCACGAAGCGTACCTGAAGCTGATAGAGCAACGTTCCACCAACTGGCAAAATCGATCCCATTTTTTTGGAGTGGCGGCGCAGTTGATGCGCCGGATACTGATCGATCACGCGCGCGGTCAGAAGAGGCAAAAGCGCGGGGGCGAGCAGCAAAAGATTTCTCTCGATGAAGCATTCATATTTTCAGAACAGCAGGCCGACGAACAGCTTGCGGTGGATGACTCTCTGGATCGCCTGGCGAAAGTTGATCCCCGCCAGGCGCGTGTGGTTGAATTGCGTTTCTTCGGCGGATTGAACGTCGATGAAGCTGCCCAAGTGCTTGGAGTCTCCCCCAAGACCGTCAAGCGTGATTGGAGCGTAGCCAAAGCCTGGCTCTACGCCGATTTGAAAGAGCGCCATGGAATTGACGCCGCAGCAATGGGAGAACGTCAAAGCGCTGTTTGAAATTGCGCTCGAGAGAAATCCTTCCGAGCGGAATTCCTTCGTTGCAGGGGCCGCGCAGGATCCTGCCGTGCGCGGCGAAGTCGAGCGCCTGCTGGCCCATCACGTCGAATCGGGCGGATTCCTTTCCCGGACAGCAGTAGCGGTTGGTTTCGCACCTGTGCCAAAACCAGAGAATCAAAGCCTTTCCGCCGGAGATTTCGTCGCCGACCGCTTTCGCATCATTCGTTTCCTCGCTCGCGGTGGCATGGGCGAGGTGTATGAAGCTCAAGATCTTGAATTGCAGGACCGCGTTGCGTTGAAGTTCATTCGCAGCGAACTGCTGGATGATCCGAAGGCTCTGGATCGCTTCAAGAGAGAGGTGCAGCTGGCGCGCAAGGTCACCCATCCCAATGTCTGCCGCATTTTCGATTTGTTCCGGCACAATCCGAAGTCAGCTACGGGTTCGAGCTCTCTCCCCCTCGCTTTTGTTGCCATGGAACTGCTCGAAGGTGAAACCTTGGCAGACCTTCTTCGCCGGCAACCGCGGCTGACGGAAGAGCAAGCCCGCGCCATCGCGCTGCAGATGGCCTTAGGGCTCGGAGCAGCGCATGCAGCCGGTGTTCTGCACCGGGATTTCAAACCCGGTAACGTTTTGCTGGTGCCAGGTGCGAAAGGGCTTCGGGCGGTAATCACGGACTTCGGCTTGGCTCTACACTCCAACCGCGACCTGACCCTCGGACCCTCAGTCACGGGCACTGGAGAAATAATTGGCACTCCAGCGTACATGTCCCCAGAGCAAGTAGAAGGGAAAGAGCTGAGCCCAGCATCGGATGTCTATTCGCTCGGGTTGGTCTTTTACCAGATGCTCACAGGTACGCGAGCATTCGAGGACACTACCCCGCTTTCCATGGCGGTGCGACGCATCAAGGAGGACCCGAAACCGCCAAGAGCGGTTGTTTCCGATGTGGATCGTCATTGGGAATCCATTATTCTGAAGTGCCTTGAACGCAACCCTAAACGTCGTTTTCAGAACGGCGATACAGTCGCGGAAGCGCTTCGAGAAGAGCGTGGCTGGCTTCCAAAGCTGGAGCCCCGCCGCAGGTTGGGTGTGCTGGCGGCAATCGCAGTTCTGATCGGAGCCGGCGTTGTTGGTCTCTCGCGAATTCATCAACCCATACCCATCAATGTTGAGACCACTGCAAGCATGCAGCCAACAATTCCGATGCGTCCATCCATTGCTGTGCTCCCATTCCAAAACCTTTCAGGCAAAGTTGATACCGAATGGGTTTCCACTGCGTTGCCGGAGATGCTGACCACGGAGTTGGCGGTTGGAGGCAAGCTCCGCACGTTTCCCGGCGAAAACATCACGCGTGCCAGCACCGACTTAGGTCTGACTGGGAAGCAAACGCTGGCCAGCGATACGCTGCGGCGTCTCCGCGACTACTTGGGAAGCGACTATGTCGTGCTTGGGTCGTACCTGGACCAGGGAACTGGATCAGACTCCCAAGTGCGTATCGATCTTTGGTTGCAGAATACCAAGACTGGCGAGATTGCTGCGACCATCTCAGAAAAGGGCGGAGAGCGTGATCTCGACGACGTCGCTACTCGAGCCGGAGCGGATCTTCGGCGCAAGCTGGGAATCGGCGAAGTGACGTCAGACGAAGCCGCAGTGGTTCGAGCCTCCTTGCCGTCGAACACCGAAGCCACAAGGCTTTACTCCGAAGGTTTGGCCAAATTAAGGGTGGTCGATGCGGTGGCCGCTCGTGATTTGC
>JAFAGX010000677.1 GCA_019237515.1 Acidobacteriaceae bacterium | reverse complement strand
TCTTCGTCGTTAGCGCGGCATTGTAGACACCGCGCACACAGACTACATGTTGCGTGATTCTAACCGCCCCGCTGCTTCACAAGGTGCTAGCGTCTCGAGCGCCGCCCCCAGTTCCACATGTTAGAATTTCCGCAGTGATTCTGCATTCCTGGAGCCTGGGTTGGTCGAACTAGCGCCTTCCATCTTGTCGGCAGATTTCAGCCGTTTATCGGAGCAGGTGAAAGCAGCCGCTGAGGGCGGTGGCACGGTCGTTCATGTCGATATCATGGACGGACATTTCGTGCCCAACATCACGATCGGGCCTCCCGTGGTCCGCTCTCTAAGAAAAGCAACCGATCTGCCGCTCGATTGCCACCTCATGATCGAAAATCCTGACCAGTACATACCCGATTTCGCCGACGCCGGCGCGGACTGGATTTCGGTGCATCAGGAGGCCACGCGGCATCTCAATCGCACTCTGCACTTAATCCGCAGCCATGGGCCACGCGTAGGTGTGGTGATTAATCCCGCGACTCCGGTTGAGACTTTGACCGAGGTGCTGGATATCGTTGATTACATTCTGGTAATGTCGGTCAATCCCGGCTTTGGCGGGCAGAAGTTCATCCCCGGCGCCGTGCACAAGATTCGCAGATTGGCGGAATTACGCGCTCAGCGGCGGCTTGCATATCGGATAGAAGTTGACGGCGGAATTGATGTCGAAACCGTGGGCGATGTCGTCCGCGCGGGAGCCGAAATCCTGGTAGCAGGCAACGCGGTGTTTGGAGAAGGCGATCCAACTATTAATGCACGTAAGCTGCTAAAAGCGGCGACCGAGGCAACGTTGCTCAAAGTATAGATTTCGAGTTTTGGTCTGATAAACCTGTGCGATGTTTGCGACCCGAAACTTGAAACTCCGAACTGAAAACTCCTGAGGTGTTATGTCTCGTCGTATATCGACAATCGTAATGGCGTTGGCGGTTTTGCTGCTGGCGACAGCCTGCACAAACAAGAAAGTTAATAATCCGATCGCCAATGTGGATTCCAAGCAGCCTGACAAGGTGCTGTTTGACCGCGCAATGGACGCAATGAAGCACAACCGCTTCGATGTGGCCCGGCTGACGCTGCAAACGTTGATTAACACGTACCCCGATTCTGAGTTCATCGCTCGGGCCAAGTTGGCGATTGCGGACTCCTGGTATGCGGAAGGCGGCTCGGCGTCGCAGGCGCAGGCCGAAATTGAATACAAAGACTTCATCACATTCTTCCCCAATATGCCGGAAGCGGCCGAGGCGCAGTTGAAGATCGCCAACATCCATTATCAGGAAATGGAAAAACCCGACCGCGACTACACGCATGCCGTGCGCGCGGAAGAGGAATATCGCCAGCTCATCATGCAGTTTCCGGACAGCAAGCTTGTCCCGGAGGCCAAACAACGATTGCGAGAAGTGCAGGAGGTCATTGCGGATCGAGAGTTTGGTGTCGGGCGATTTTATTACTTGCGTCAGTCGTATCCGGCGGCGATCGCGCGCTTGCGCTCACTGGTGGAGAAGTACCCGCTCTATAGCAAAGCCGACGAGGCGCTGTATCTGCTGGGTCAGGCGTATGAGGGCGAAGTTAATATGATTCGTTCGCGCCCAAATTGCGTGGCCATCAACAAGCCAGCGAATTGCATATATGAACCGTTTAAGGCGCGCATGATCGAGCCGTTTACCAAAGGCGCGTCGGAAGCCTATTCCCGTATTCTCACCCGGTACCCTGTAATGGACCGTGCCGATGATGCCAGGGCCCGGCTGATCGCGCTTCACCAACCGGTCCCCAAAGCGACTAAAGACGCCATTGCGCAGAACAAAGCGGAAGAAGACAGCCGCAAAGCGCCCAGCATGCTTTCGAAGCTCATGAAGAACTTTGAAAAGCATCCCAGCGTGGCTGATGCGGCGCACGTGGGCGAGCCGACGCTGGTCGATCCCACTCCGGTGAGCGCTAGTGACGTGGTGAGAGACGCGACGAAGGATTCGCTAACCCCAAAGGGTGCTGGCGACAACAACGCGGTTTCAATCGAAATTGGGAAGGGAACGCCACCGCCGAATCAGCCGGTGCCGCGATCAGATGAGCCTTCGCCCGCCACTGCTCCTACTGACGGCTCAGCCAATACTGCGGGTGCAAGCGGCACTACAGGTAATGCGGCTGCCGGGGACACGACTGAATTGAAGCCGAATGTGCCGGCAAACGATTCCAACGAGTTGAAGCCGAACGTTTCCGACTCAGGCACGCCCGCGCTTCCGCCGCCGCAGCAAGTAAACGAACTGGATACGGCGAACCAGCAGAATGGCAGCGCCAATCAAAACGCGGCCAGTAGTCAAACGGACTCTGCGTCGTCATCGAGCGGTCAGCAAAGCTCGGATGATTCCGACACGGCCTCGAGCAAGAAGAAGAAAAAGAAAGGCATCCATAAAGTCGTTCCGTTCTGACCGTCGCATCTATAAGAGCACCAGTCTGACCGTAAGGTCGGACGACATATCTCTATTCGCAAACACGACTCACCCTGAGCGGGTCGCGGTACACGTACTCTTGTACCTTGGTCGGCTTCCAATCCTCCCGCTACTCTGATGTGAGCCACTTCCACATGCCCTGGAGGGTTCATGCGAGCAAAAAGGTGCTTACATCTGTTTATCGCGGCGATCTTAGCGTTGGGCTGTAGCCAAGCCTTGGCGCAGGATGAAGGACATGGTCACGGACGCGGCCACGACCGAGACGAGTTCCGAGAAGATCATGATCGAGATCATTTTTACGAAGACCATGACCGCGAGGCGATGCGCGGCTGGTACGACGAACATCACGATCATCTGCCGGCCGGATTGAGAGATCGGGACCGGCTGCCACCGGGACTAGAAAGACAGCTTGTGGTGCGCGGGACGCTTCCGCCGGGATTACGCGCAAAAATGTATCCTTGCCCAGAAGAATTGGAGCGTCGTTTGCCTCCTCCGCCGCCGGATTGTGCGCATGTGGTCGTGGGCGGACATATCGTCCTGCTGAACCGCGCCAATTTTGAAATCATGGATGTATTTCACTTCGAGCTGTAGGAAGTCGCAGATGGAACGAGCAGGTTTCTCGATTGAGGCCGTCCGGCAACGGACGGCCTTGCTGCGCTGGAAATAACAATACTGAGATGTGCCTGAAGTTCTGCTGAGCTTTGCTCAGCCGGACAGCCGAGGCGGCTGTCCCTACGCAGGCTTCTTACTCCAGATTGGAGCCCATGGGCTGGTAGCGATATTTTTTGCCATCCCAAAAGAGGGTCGAGGTCATCCCATCGCCGCCGGTTTCGTCCACGTAAATAGCTAAACGTGATTTCTTTTTCACTCCCAGCCGCTTTATGTAAACACTTTTATACGGAAGATTCACGATCATGAATTTTGCTTTGGGCGAAGACGAATGCCATGCGTCACTGCCGACACCGTGAATGATCAGAAGCGAAAAGCCGCGGCGCTCGGGGTCCTCGGTGGAGAATTGAGTGGTGATTTTCGGGTTGCCGTAACCGAAAAACGCATTGTAAGGATCGAGAACCATGTAGTTTTGCTCGGCTTCATCCATCATAGGGCTGGTGCAGCGGGCCGGAATGACGACATCGTCGATGCCGTCGCCATTGAGGTCCGCCTGGAGTGAAGGTAGGCCGATAAGAGTGCAGTTCGATCCGAACTGTTTCTGGACGAATTCATTAGTGACTAAGGGCTCGCTGGCTTGCTGGCCGAATGCGCTGAACGACAAAGAAGCGGTCGCAAGCATGAGCAATGTAAAGCGACAGAATGCCATAGGGTCAATTTAGACGGACGGCGTCCGGTTTCCTAGAGAAAGCAGAGGGCCGCGTAGCACGAAAGTCACCGCTGTGAGCATCAGGAGGTTCGAATCAGAACAGAGCTATTTGGTGCTGCGCTTCCGATGCCGGGGTAAATTTCGTCGTTGATCCAGTAGGACGCAAGCAAAGTCGCAAACAGAACACCAGCAATCCACAGCCATGTGCGTCGGTGGATCCAGCGATTTCGAAAGCGGGAACATTGTAGGGGAATGTCAACGAGGTACGCGGCGCAATAACAGAGGTTCGCTAAAGTTGCGAGCACGATCAAGGCGAGAATCAATTGCGGGTGCAGCCCACGGCGGAAATGATGCCAGTCGAAGGCAAACCAGAACACAGCTACAGCAATCAGAACCAGATTGTAGCCGACCCGGCGTGGCTCCCAGAATTTGATCGCATCTCGAAGATAGGTTTGAGTGCTGTTCCAAGTCATCACGCCAGCGCCTCGTTCATCCAGCTTAGCACGGGCGTTCACAACGGCTGTCAAATCCAGTTTGAGCGGCGTGCACTCTGAAAGTGCTGCCAGCCCTGTGCTCGAAGCTTGGACCGCATGCCCTTTTCATTCACGATCAGCACATGCTTTTGCCGCGTGATGTGGCCGATTTGGGTGATCGGGATACCGCCGATGCGTGCGGGAACGCGTCTGTCTCGAGGACAAGTGAATAGTAGTTCGTATTCGTCTCCGCCGTGAAGGGCGAAGGTCAAGTCAACCTCGTGAGCGGGCTTTCCGGTAATGGCTCGCGGAATCGCATTGGCCAGAACTTCAGCCCCGACGCCGCTCTCCTCGCAGATATGGGAAAGGTCGGTCGATAAGCCATCGCTGATATCGATCATCGCTGAAGCTAATTTTTTCTCGCGAAGAAATCGGCCGACTTGAATGCGAGGTGTGGGATGGAAATGTTTGGGGAAATCGCGCGCGCGGAGCTTCCGGCCAGAGAAAAGCATTTGCAACGCGGCCGCAGCTGCGCCTAGATCGCCAGTAACGTAGATACGATCTCCGGGACGGGCGCCACTGCGAAGAATTGCGGTTCCACTCGGAGCGGAGCCAACCACGATGATATCGGCGAGAACGCCATCTGGCGATTCGGCCGTGTCACCGCCCGCAAGGGTTACGTTGCATGCGTTCGCCAACTGCAGGAAGCCTTGCAGGAAGCGATCGACCCAGCTTTGAGGTAAGTGTGCCGGTAGCGCTAGTGAGAGAAACGCAGCAACGAGTTCACCACCCATAGCCGCGATGTCGCTGAGCCCGCGAGTGAGGCAACGATGGCCCACCACTTCGGGCGGATGCCATTTTCTGCGAAAGTGAATGCCTTCCAGGCTGAAGTCGGTCGTGACCAGCATTTCATGACCCGCGGGAATGCGCAGGATTGCGCAATCGTCGCCGATG
>JAFAGX010000622.1 GCA_019237515.1 Acidobacteriaceae bacterium | reverse complement strand
TTGGGGCTTGCGATCGCGGCAGGAGGAAGCGGTTCCCGTAGCCCGAAGCTTTTGATAGGTCGAGGCTAATCAGCCAAGCGAAATATTCCCGCCACTAAGCAGCTTGTGCCCACTACGAAAGAGACCCAGACCAAGTAAGCGGGCCATGCTGGCCAACTGTGCTGAGGTCTTGCTTTAAGGTATTGCGAAGGTAATGTCCAAATCCAGCCTCGATAATAGGCGGGAACTTTGTATCCGCTCCTTATCAGTTTCAAAAGAACGTGGAAAGAAGCGATGCTGCCAAGCCCAATCACAAAAAGTCCAATGACTGCGAGAGGATCGTGCTCAGCGAAGTTGATTAATGCCGGATCAATCATTGATCATTCTCGCTGTCATCGTGAGCGCCCTTCAGGCTGTAAGGATCTCTGCATCTCGCGAAGTACATAGATCCTTCGCTGCGCTCAGGATGCAAGCCTAACGGGACTAGTACAACGCGTCGTATTTGGTTACTTCCCAGCCGCCGTCTTTGTTCTCCAGCGTGACCGAGAACAGTTCCTTGTAGGTTGCAGAATCCCCAGGATTGGTGCGGCGTTTGCCACGATACTGCAGGATTCGCAGCGGCGGGGTATCTTCCCAGTCCACCAGTTTCCAGGAAACCAGCGGGTGCTTTTCTTCTGAGTCACAGATGAATTTCGCGTATTTCCGCCGATAATCTTTTTCCCACTGCGCCAGCGCTTCCTTGCATTGACCATCCCTGATTTCGTCCAGGTATTTACTGACGACATGCTCGGATGCGCGATCCCGCAGCGGATTCAGCGAGATGGAAAGCGGAGTGCCGGAGAGCGGATCCCGGTCTTCCGATCGCGACAGCACAGGGCCCTGATGGTCAAGCCACATCAGATAGCCAAAAAACACGATTAGCACCAGCATTCCTGCACCGGCGGCAATCGCGAGGTGTGTGCGCGAAACGGCCATCTTGCAGAAAGTTTAGCGTGAACGTCAGGGTTCGCCAGATTACGGTCGTGATCCGCGGAAGGACATGTACCAGCAGTAGTTAGGAGCTAGTAGTTAGTAGCTAGGCGGTGGAAAGCTGTGATCGCCGTCCTTGCTACTAACTACTCGGATTTGCTTTCGCCTTCAATGCCGGGAGCGGGATGTTCGACGCTCTGCTCGGCTTCTTCCATTGCTTTTTTGGCTTCGGCGGCACGTTTGGCGCGGGCTTCAGCACGCTTTTGGCGCTTTTCGTCGAGAACCTGCTCGCTGCCCAGAAGTTCGATAAATGCTTTGTCGGCTCCGTCGCCTTTTTTCCAGGCCGTGCGGACGATCCGCAGATAGCCGCCATTGCGATCGCCAAATCGTGGTGCGATCGTATCGAACAGCTTGTCTACTGCGGCATCGGTCATCAAATAGGCGTAGGCCTGACGGCGGGCGGCGAGGTCGCCACGCTTGCCCAGGGTGACCATCTTTTCGACTTGTGGACGCATCGCTTTCGCTTTTGGCACCGTGGTTTCGATTCTCTCTTCGAGAATGAGCGACGTGACCAGGTTCCGCAGCAGGGAACGGCGGTGTGCCGTATTTCGTCCCAGTTTCCAGCCGGCTACTTTGTGACGCATGTGAACCTCAGTTTCGAGTTTCTAGTTCCGAGTTTCTAGTCGAGGCAAACACTCAAAACTAGAAACCCGAAACTTGAAACTGCTTTTTACAGTTCGTTATCCGGGCCGTAGGCCGATGCCGGGAGGATCTGATTCGAAGTCGGGCCGGGCACAGCGTTGCCGTGCTCGTCGATCTTCATTCCCAGGCTCAGGCCCATTGTGCCGAGAATTTCCTTAATTTCGTTCAGCGACTTGCGCCCGAAATTTTTGGTCTTCAGCATTTCGGCTTCGGTCTTCTGAACCAGTTCGCCAATGGTTTGAATGTTCGCGTTCTTCAGGCAGTTGTAGCTGCGAACGGAAAGCTCCAGCTCCTCGACCGAACGGTTCAGATTCTCATTGCGGATCTCCGGCTTGCGCTCTTCGGAGGACGTGGCAGTCTCGATATCCTCCTCGAAGTTGATGAAGATGTTCATGTGATCCTTCAGTAACTTCGCGGCGAGACCGATGGAATCGGCCGGGGTGATGGAACCGTTCGTCCAAACTTCGAGCGTCAGCTTGTCATAATCGGTGATCTGCCCGAGACGCGCGGCTTCCACGGTGTAATTGCACTTGCGCACCGGGGAATGAACGGAGTCGATCGGAATAAAACCGATACCGAGATCTTCGTCGAAATTCTTGTCAGCGGAAACGTAACCGCGCCCGCGCTTGAGACGCATTTCCATATCGAGCTTGCCACCTTCGCTGACGGTTGCGATGTAAACGTCTTTGTCGAGGACCTCGACGTCTGCATCGGCTTCAATCATGCCCGACGTGACCACGCCAGGCTGCTCAGCGCGGAGATAAATCGCCTTCGGGGCATCTCCGCTCAACTTGAAGGGAATTTGCTTTAAGTTGAGGATGATGTCGGTTGCGTCTTCGACTACTCCGGGAATCGACTGAAATTCATGCAACACGCCGTCAATCTTGACTGCGGTTACGGCTGCGCCTTCAATCGAGCTCAAGAGCACGCGGCGAAGCGCGTTGCCGATCGTAGTGCCGAAGCCGCGTTCAAAGGGCTGAGCCCAGAAAATTCCGTACTTGTCGGTCAGTGTTGTCGTATCAACCGCAAGCCGTTTTGGTTTTTGAAAACCTTTCCAAAGCATTTGTTTTCTCCTTCGGCCATGTGGCTCAGCCCCGCGTACTGAAGTGGTCCAGTTCCAGCTGGGTGCCCCACTCTTCGCGTTCTTTGCGAAGGGTGGGCCCGCAGGGACAGGCTGATCTGGCTCGAAAAATGGACCAAAAAACCTGCCGAGCTAAGCCCGGCCCGGACGGGCGAGTGCGCCCGTCCCCACCCAAATATTATTTGCTATACAACTCCACAATCAGCTGCTCGTTGACCGGCAACTGAATCTCGTCGCGTTTCGGCAGCGAAAGCACACGCCCTTTGTAGTTGTCGCGATCAATCTCCAACCAAGCCGGCGCATTCTGGTGGCTGGCAAATTCTTTCGCCAGCTCCAACACGGCCAGCTTGCGGCTACCCTCGCGAATGGCTATCTCCTCGCCTACACTCACCTCGTAAGAGGGAATATTGACCTTGCGGCCGTCCACCTGTACGTGTCCGTGGCGCACCAGTTGCCGAGCCTGGCGGCGCGAAACCCCGAATCCGAGGCGGTAGACGACGTTGTCCAGACGCCGCTCAAGTTGTTGCAGAAGCATCGCGCCGGTAACGCCTCGAGTGCGCGCGGCATTCTCGAAGTAGTTGCGGAACTGCGCTTCCTGGGTGAAATAGATTCGTTTTGTTTTTTGCTTTTCGCGAAGTTGCAGACCGTATCCGACAACTTTGGTCTTGCGGTCCTTGCCATGCTGGCCAGGAGCAAAGTTGCGCTTTTCAACAGGACATTTATCGCTGAAGCATTTGGCGCCTTTCAGGAACAGCTTCATTCCTTCACGGCGGCAGAGACGACACACAGCATCAGTGTAACGTGCCAATTTTCTTCTCCTTTAGATGACCGGTTTACAGGTTTGGCTTCACCCTTCATTCCCGGACGTTAAAACCAGTTTCGAGTTTCGCGTTTGCAGTTTCTGGAAACTTGAAACCGGAAGCTCGAAACAAAGCCGCGTCATACGCGGCGACGTTTTGGCGGACGACAGCCGTTGTGCGGAATCGGGGTCGCATCTTTGATCTGCCGTACCTCGATGCCAGCAGCAGCGAGGGCGCGAATTGCCGATTCGCGTCCTGAACCGGGGCCGCTCACCCGTACCTCCACGCTACGCACACCGTGATCCCGCGCCATATTGGCAGCGTTCATCGCGGCCTGTTGCGCGGCAAAGGGCGTGCCTTTGCGCGACCCGCGAAATCCCAGCGAGCCTGAGCTCTTCCAGGACAGCACGTTTCCCGCGGGATCGGTAATGGTCACAATCGTGTTGTTGAAAGACGCTTGAATGTGAACCACGCCATGCGAGACGTGCTTGCGCTCTTTCTTCTTGAACGTCTTCTTCTTGCCTTTTTTCTCTGGCGCGGCTGCCGCGCCTCCTGCTGCCGGTTTTGCCATAAGTTAGTTCCTAGTAGCTGGTAGTTAGTAGCTAGGGTAGCCAGGTTTTACTAGCTACTGACTACCAGCCACTCGCTACTACTCTATGTCTTTGCCGCCGACTTCTTCTTGATCGCCACAGTGCCTTTGCGTGGACCCTTCCGGGTGCGCGCATTGGTGTGCGTGCGCTGTCCACGGACCGGCAGATTGCGCCGATGCCGATATCCGCGATAGGAGCCGATTTCAATCAGCCGCTTGATGTTCATCTGAACATCTTTGCGCAGGTCGCCTTCGACCATACCTTCGCCCTCGATCACTTGGCGGATGCGGTTGACCTCGTCTTCGCCGAGATCCTGCACTTTCTTCATCGGGTCAACTTTAGCTTCGTCGAGGATCCGGGCC
>JAFAGX010000385.1 GCA_019237515.1 Acidobacteriaceae bacterium | reverse complement strand
TCGACGCGCTCGTAGTCGCATCGCATGAAGAGCGTGGCACGATGACCTGCAGCCTCGAAAATACCAGCGTCGAACTGGAAACCCCGCTCGTTCCAGCGGAGGTTGGCTCAAGCCTCCGCGTCGGCATTCGCGCCGGTGACATCCTGTTGGCAACCATCAGGCCTCAAGGTCTAAGCGCTCGCAACATTATCTCCGGCGAGATTGTTTCACTTGAGCAGCGGGATGTGATCGTCAGTGCGGTTGTGGATTGTGGCGTAAAGATGGAAGTTCACCTGACTCTCGCTGCGCGCGATTCACTTCAACTGCAGCTCGGACGCCAAGTTTGGCTGATCGTGAAAACCCATTCCTGCCATTTGATGACACAGCGATGAACCTGTCTGACTGTGGCTGTAAAATGAGTCACAAACGGAGTCTTCAATGTTGCCGCGTGTTCTGTCCTTGTGTTGCTGCCCTCTGTTGCTGCACCTGTCCACAGCTGGACAATCGCGGACCGCGCCCACTCAAGTGCCCGATACGTGCGCAGTTACAAGGCCATACCAAGTCAGTCTATTCGTGCCGCCGTCACCCTATCCACATAGGCCGTCATTGAGCAGCTTCTGGTTTGGCACTGACAGGTTGTGGACCAGTCTGCCAGTAGGCGGAGCGTGGAACGGGCTGCCGCATTACACTCCGGGCGATCCAACTTTCAGACAGAAGCTATTTTATTGGCGGGATGGCTATGATCCCGCTATTGAACCGCAGCCGGACTTAAAGGTTACAGGCAAACGGCTCGATGCTCCCGCGCCGCCTCTTCATGTCGATAAGCCCACCAGCGGCTGGGTCAAGAGAGACCAGCCATTTATGTTGACTGGCATCAACTTTCCAACGCTCGGGTGTTGGGAGATTACTGGACGCTACAAAGATGACGAGCTGACTTTCGTCATATGGGTGACCAAATAACGGGCGTCACTCAATACTACAGACTATCAGTTCTCAACGGCTCCCCCGCGCCTCTTGCCACTGCTGCATTTCAATAACTCCGATCCACTGACCACGTCGGCGCTCCGAGTACACCAGATCTCCTCGTAAAATCTGCGCAGCCGCCTCGGGAGGCACGTCACGATGGTAGCCAAAAAACTGGGTGTTCCATCGTTCCCACGTCTTCCATGGCTTGAACCAGCGACGAGGTGGTTCATATTTCGTGGAGAATACCAAAGCGACGTCAAAGTTCTCGTGCACTTCCGCGGCTCCCATCAACTGTTCAGCGGTGAAATCTTCAATGCGGAAGACATGCATTGGATGGGTCACATAACCCAGAACAGGGCGATTCAGCTCATCACTCGCTGGCCATGCGGTCAAAACGCGAGATGTCGGATAATGTGTCTGGATAAAGTTTTCGGCGTGTTCGTGCTGCTCAATGTAATCGCGATAAGCCAGGTTATCCTCCAGAGAGAACCCGTAGGGAGGATTCACGAACCAGCCCACGACGAAAGCGGCCGCCACAATCGCTACAACTACCGGCCAATAACGCACTCTGCGTCGAAGCGTCGAAACACAAATGATGATCACCAGAGGAATCACTGGCAGCAGGTATCGCGCCAGCACCGCGCCCCCGATGAATGCAAGGACCAGCACATAGGCAACGATCACCGCCAAAAATGAAAGCTGCACATCAATCGCGATCCGCTTTCGTTCTTTGTTACCGTCCGATATCGCCGGCAGCCACATGGCGGCGATTGTCGACACCGTGAGCAGATACATCCCGAGATATCCGAGAAGTTGCCAGAGTCGCAATCCCAGCGCCAGCACGATCCTTAAAGGATTCAGCGTGGCTTGGACGTTGTAACGAAAAAATTCCGGATTCCCGAAGATGAATCCCGTCCGGTACCAGTGGTAGGAGTACCAGATTGCGAGCGGAAGCAAAGGAAAAAGAAGTGCATACGTAATCCGGTGATCATTGGCAAAATTTGCAGTGTTGTCATTCCGAGCCGTTCGCAGCCGTGAGGCGAGAATGTGCGAGGAATCTGCAGTTTTAATCACTTGGAATGCGAGCAACGCCACTGGCGCAATAATCGCCGTCTCCTTCGTCAGCACCGCAAGCGAAAACCATACTGCTGTCGTCCACGATCGATCTTCAACATAGGAGAGCAGCCCCCAAATCGTGAACGCTGCAGCCGCAAGATCCAGATGCGCAAGCGAACTCTGCGCGAAGAACACAGGATAGGTTCCCGTGCAAAGCACTGAGGCCATCGCAACCTCTGTATTGGCAACCCGCTGCGCCAGGCGAAATACACCCAGCAATGTGAATGCTGAGATAAACAAAATTGCACTGCGCGTTACAAGAGGCGTAAATCCGGCGAGCTTCCATGCCAGCGCAAGATACGCCATCACCAGCGGTGGATGTGCATTGGAGACCGTCGAATGAGGAATCAGTGAGCCCGTCAGCAGCAGATCACGCGCTGCTGGTATGTAATACCCGGCTTCATCCCAGAAATAAGGAAGGTGCAAAACCTGAATATGAAGCACCAGCAGTGCTGCGTAAAACAAAACAAATATCAGGGATGTCGAGAACCATCGCGAAGCACGGTACTCGTTCACCGCGATTAATGGACCTGTCCGCCGCCCATGGTCATGCGCGGGTCGAGTTTGATTTCGCCAAATGCCCCCTCATAGCCTGCCACATTTTGCTGCAGAATCGCGAGCAACGCCTTCGCCTGCTGTGGGCTGAGATAGATCCCCTGGAAGTTTCTTACCTCGACCTGATTCTCGTTCTGCTGCTGCAAGGTACCGAATACCAGAAAAAAATCCCAGACGTTTACGCGCACCTGCACGCTGTTGGCATAGTTTTCGCGGTAATCAGGCGCATTTACCAATTTGATGTTGGGCTGTGTTGGAGTCGTCATACCTCGATCAGTGTAGCGGCAGGTACGCGCAGAAGGGAAGAGTTCCCTTAAACTGGATCATCGTGCTTTGTCATCCCGAGCGGGTGCCCCATCCTACGTAAGTGTTCTTTGCGACGTAGGGTGGGTGATTTTGATCAATACGGCAACATCGCCCCCAAACACTTGCTAAGATGACTCTGGAATGAAACTCCAAATCAACGGCGAGGAGCGCGATTTCGAAAGTGCGTTCTCTCTTCAGGCCCTGCTTGAGCAATTAGGGATGAAAGCCGATCGTGTCGCCATCGAACTGAACCGCGAAATTGTCCCTCGTGACCAATGGGCTGCTACCACCCTTAAGGACGGCGATCGCCTCGAAATTGTGCACTTCGTCGGCGGCGGCTCAGTCTTGTAACTCGCGGGCATCGCGACCGATCAACGACTAACGACCAACGCCCGACGCCCTTTCTCCCCGAACTCCTTTAGTAACTCATTTCCTTGCAAATGCTTCCTTGACACCTACAGCTCTAAGCCTAAAATGTTTCAAACATTTGTACCCAGAATTGTTTGAAACATTTCTTTGCTGAGAGTGAATGATAGCTTCACATCTCGGGATGTGGCCGAACTGACCGGCATCACGCCGCGCCAGTTGCAGTGGTGGGATGAGCGCGGCGTTGTGGTTCCAGCCCGGGAAGGGCATCGACGTTTGTACTCGATGGAGGATCTCGCCGAAATCGCCGTGATCTGCCAGTTGCGCCGCAAAGGGTTCTCTCTGCAGCGCGTGCGCAAAGTCATGCGATTTCTACAGCGGGAATTCGGCAAGCGCCTGGCCGATGCTGTAAGCGGCGCTTCCGAATACCATCTGCTGACCGACGGTCGAACCCTTTATCTCGAGACTTCGCCGCGGCAAATTGTTGACATCCTGAGAAATGCACGCCAGCCCATGCTGGCAGTCTGCCTCAATGATGCAGTTCGCCAGGTACGCGCAGAAATTCGAGCAAAAAAAAGTGCGAATGATCGAACGTCTCGTTCGCACAAAGCAAACATAGCTTGATAGACCCAGGGGAAGTTTAGTTCCGCATTGGTAGCCATGAGGAGGCGAGATGGTGGGAGAACTGGACATCCTGAGCGAGTGGATTCCGGAGCAAATGCTTCCGGGAACAGTCTTCGTGTTGGAGAATGCCGGCAAGGTCGGCGAAAAAGATGATCCCTACTGGGCTGTGCTGTCCTGCCCTGAGTGCGGCACCCTCGGGCTTGTCACGCGTAAGCAAATCGCCGGCTTGTTACCCGTAATCTGCGGATCGCGCCAATGCTCCGCCCAATTTTTCATCAACGAAAGCCAGGTCGTCGCGCGCAAGCCGTTCTGATGGCGTTCACACGGATTGATCGCGTTGTGCATGCAAATTTCCCAGATTTTTCAGCTCTGGAATTAAATCTCCGCTGAGCCAACCTCAACTGAAACCATATCCTCCTAATTTCCGGAGGAATCATGTATCACCATTTTAAAAAGTTGATGTACACCGTAAACGTCGGCACCCCTGACCCTCGTTTTGGCAACATGCTGCTGGAGCAATTTGGCGGCGCGAACGGGGAACTGGCGGCCGCAATGCAATACTCAATTCAGGGCCTGAATTGCGATGACCCCGAGCGGAAAGATCTGCTCATGGACATCGGGACCGAGGAACTCAGCCACCTTGAAGTCGTTGGCACACTGGCACGTATGCACTTGAAGCCAACAAAGACAAAGCGCGAAGAAGGTGAAGTGGATCCCATGATCGCCATTGCAGGCGGCGGAGGCGTAAATCTTTATAATTCGATGGCTGATCCCTGGACTGCCGACTATCTGAAGATCAGTGGTGAACTGGACGTCGATCTTCGCAGTAACATTGCCGCAGAAGCTCGCGCCAAGATTGTTTATGAGCGGCTTATCAACTTTTGTGACGATCCCGGCTCCATCGATGCTCTCCAGTTTCTGATGACTCGCGAAATCACCCATATGAAGGCCTTTACCGCTGCGCTGGAAAGCTTGGGCAAGGATCGGTTTTCTATCGGACAGATCGCACCTACGCCGGGCCTGGTTGATGAATACTTTAAAGATTCGACGGGCGAAGGAGATTACGGTGAGACCGAAGCTCGCGGGCCGTGGAACGAAGGCAATTCCTGGAAAGTTCGACGAATCTCGGAACTGAAGGAAGGCGTCGAAAATATCGAAGAGCCGGTGGGCAGCGCAGGCTCGAGGAAGCCCAAAGTCCGTGAGAGCGCGACTCCGCCAAAGCGCAAAACAGCCTAAAACCACCTAGCAGTGGTGCCCCGGGTTCGCGAGCGGTTTTTGCGGGCGAACCCGGGCTCCCAATTGAAAACCGGCCGGTGACTGGTCGCCCAGCTTCCCGGAGCGAATGTGGGCGAGCTAATCTGGGATCCGAACCAGCGCTACCGGCACTTGTTCCACAATCTCAATATTGAAGCCTTCCAGTGCCGGAACTTTGCGCGGATGGTTCGTCAGCAATCGAATTCGCCGCAAATTCAAATCAGAAAGAATCTGTGCGCCGATCCCGATCTCACGCTGAGTTTTGCGCTCGCTTTCCGGAAGAGCAGGCAGGCGCTTGTCGCGGTGAAACATCAGGACGTGCTGTTCCCCAATGCGCTCCACGGAGAATCCTTGAGAAGTCTGGTGTAAGTAAATCACTGCGCCTCGTCCTTCTTGCGCAATCGCCTGCATTGAATGTTCCAGCGTTGATCGGCAATCACATCCAGTTGAACCAAACACGTCGCCCATGACGCAGTGCGAGTGCATCCGAACCAAGGTCGCCTGTTCAGGATCCAACTCGCCGCGAACCAAAGCAACGTGCGATTCCCCGCCATCAATCTCGCTCTCGTATGCGATCAAACGAAACTCCCCGTACGCAGTTCCAATCATCGCCTCGCCCACGCGATGTACGTAGCGTTCATGCTGCATGCGGTAGCGAATCAATTCCGCAACTGTCAGCATCTTGGTTTGATGGGTTCGGCAGAACTCGATCAGATCCGGGACACGAGCCATAGTGCCGTCGTCGCGCATGATCTCGCAGATCACGCCTGCGGGGACGAGTCCCGCCATCCGGGCCAGGTCAACCGAAGCTTCCGTTTGTCCGGCGCGCACCAGCACCCCGCCTTTTCGGGCGCGCAGCGGAAATACATGGCCTGGGCGTGCCAGATCCGCGGGACGCGTGGCCGGATCAATGGCAACCGCGATCGTTCGCGCGCGATCGTAAGCCGAGATGCCGGTAGTTACCCCTTGCCGGGCATCAATTGCTTCACAAAATGCCGTTCCATAGTTCGACGTGTTCTCGGCGCTCATCGGTGGGATGCGCAGGTGCTCCAGTCTTTCCTCGGTCAGAGCCAGGCATACCAGCCCGCGTCCGTACTTCGCCATGAAGTTGATGGCTTCAGGAGTGACTTTTTCGGCAGCGAGGGTTAAATCGCCCTCGTTCTCGCGGTCCTCGTCGTCAACAACCACGACCATGCGCCCTGTGCGAATCTCCTCAATCGCGGTGGCAACGTCGGTGAATGGTGATGAAGTCATAGACAGGATTGTAGCGCCTAAGCGGATCAGGCAATAGTTGTTATGGGGGCGTCACTAAGACTCCCGTGCCATTCTGCCTGGAATCTACGGCGAAAAGTAAAAGGGCCACCTGATCGGCGGCCCTTGCGAAGTGCAGTTCTGGGGTTAAAGTGTCGATTCGATTTCGAACCCCCAAGCCTCAAGCAACGGCTCCGGGATATACTTCGAATTCTTGTTGCGCCGCGCCCACTCCCGCAGACGGGTGGAACGCAAATACTGATCGGGCGTCAATTTGTACTCCCGCACAACCTGCTCAAACTCAGTCACGGTTGGGACAATCGGCCCAATCGGCTCGGGCTTGCCCCAGTTGGGATTTCCGCGTCGCTTAGCCATAAGAGATTAATGCCCTCGTCTTTCTAAAAATGCCTTTGCAAAAATTAGATTCTTGTCTCGACGAAGGGGATTCACGCAGACTTCGTCGGGGTACCAAGGCCGGTCGCCTGCACAGAAAGGCTAACTGGAAGTCAATGATTCTACTCGTTTTGTCTCGAAAGTCAATAACTATTTTATTTTCGAGTGGGTTAGTAACCCTCCTAAGTGTCTGAAAATCAACGCAGCTGTGCGGACGCTGACTGACCTCACGAGCACGTAACATTCTAGTTAACCCGCAAACTCCCGGGACAGAACAACGAACCTTGTTGCGCCCGTCCCCTAAGTTGGCTCATCCAACTGTAGCGTGCTATGGTTCCTCGTTGCTTCTAATCCCTCATACAAGCCAGTCAGGAGGCGAAATTGGCAATCGCAAGCGTCAATCCGGCAACCGGCGAGGTCATAAAAACTTTTGAACCGCTCTCCGATTCTCAGATTGAGGAGAAGCTCCAGCGGGCGGCATCGGTCTTTACCGAATATCGCAACGTGCCGTTTACCGACCGCGCCCGCATGATGCGCAGGGCTGGCGAGATCCTGGAAAACGAAAAAGAAGCTCATGCGCGGCTGATGACCAGCGAGATGGGCAAAACCTACCGCTCTGCGATTGATGAGGCCGTGAAATGTGCCTGGGCCTGCCGTTACTACGCCGAGAATGCCGAACGCTTTCTGGCTGACGAGGTTGTCGAGACCAACGCTAAGCGCAGCTACATCCGCTACCAGCCGCTCGGTCCCATCCTCGCAATCATGCCCTGGAACTTCCCCTTCTGGCAGGTTGTGCGGTTCGTTGCGCCAGCGCTTATGGCGGGCAATGTTGGCTTGTTGAAACATGCTTCAAATGTCCCTCAATGTGCCTTGAAACTGGAGGAAATCTTCTGCCGGGCAGGCTTTCCGGCGGGAGTATTTCAGACGCTTCTCATTGGCTCCAAACAGGTAGACGGGATCCTCGCAGACCCCCGTATCAAGGCGGCGACCCTTACAGGCAGCGAACAAGCCGGAATCGAGGTGGGCACGGGTGCGGCCAAACGTATTAAGAAGGTTGTCCTGGAGCTCGGCGGCAGCGATCCATTCGTTGTCATGCCAAGCGCAAATCTGGAGCAGGCGGTTAGCACAGCGGTAAAGGCCCGCATCATCAACAATGGGCAATCCTGCATCGCAGCCAAGCGTTTCATCGTCGCTGAAGAGATTGCCGATGAATTCCAACGCAAGTTCGTAAGCAAAATGGAAGCCTTGAAGATTGGCGATCCGTTTGATGAAACCGTGGAACTTGGTCCTCTGGCGACTCCGCAGGGAGTGGATGACCTCGACCGGGATGTCCAAAAGACAGTGTCCGCAGGCGCACGGGTCCTTACTGGCGGCAAGAAACTGAATGCCCCCGGCAATTTCTATGCTCCAACCGTCCTGGCGAATATTCCTAAGAATTCTCCGGCTTATAAAGAAGAGCTATTCGGTCCCGTCGCGAGCATCTTTCGCGCAAAGGACCTCGATGACGCACTCCGCATCGCCAACGACAGCCGTTTTGGCCTTGGTGCCAGCGCTTGGACCAACGACGAAGATGAGCGCAATCGGCTGGTCAACGAGCTCGAAGCCGGCATGGTCTTCATTAACGGTATGGTGGCTTCAGACCCTCGCCTGCCATTCGGAGGAGTCAAGCAGTCGGGACACGGACGGGAACTCGGCCCATTCGGAATACGGGAGTTCACCAACATTAAGACGGTATCTCTGAACTAACCACCTTGGCTTGGTCGTGTGGTTAGACCACTATACCCATGCCCAGCCACCATGATATATTAGGCGACCTATAAGGGCGTCATGAGCGACTGCGTGGTGCGCGTTTGCGGTATTCTTCAGACCGACCGTTCGGTTAAATCCAGCGTCGAATTCCTGTACCCGATCAGTATTTCGAAGCTTCGCGAGCCGGAGAATCGGCTGGCGATAACCAGCCGGCGTGCCAGTGCGCGTGCACGCCGGCCTTGGTTGGAACCAGCGGCTTTTTTGCTGTTCAAGTCTAATTTGCGCTGCGAAGGATCTTGGCCAGCCGAGCAAGTTGGACCTCTTTCTGGCACGAACGAAGTGTGACCCGGAACTCCCCGCAAGGCTTCCGATCCCGCTTTTACGTCCCCTCTTTTTTAGAACTCCAGCCGCGACCGAGGCTCTCGACTGCTGATCAGGTTCGGTTATGCGTTTCGAGTCATTCGGCGAGAGATCCCAAAATCCGGTTTGGTTTGATTGATTCGAGCCAGCTCGTTCAATAGCGCTTTTCTTACATCTTCGCTCTGCCGTTTTCCGCGCGCGACGCGGCTCACATAAGAGGGATTGACGTGCAGGCGCTTCGCGACTCTCGCATATAGGCCGAGATGCAACCTGTGCCAACGCAGTTCGATCTCTCCGTCGCTGTTCCCATTGTGACCATTGTGACCGTTCGTGTAACCGTTTTTCTTTGGCTTTGCCATCTTTCTCCTCCACACCACGATTCAGCTTGCTCGTATTGCCGCAGAATGAAAAGCGCCAACATGCGCCACGTGAACCTTGGCCGTAAAGGTGACCAGTCATGAATAGGTTCTCACCTCGTATAATCCGACGGGTCATGGACTGGAAGCATGCCTTCCGCTGGTTGTTCGATTCCCAGCATGGCGCTTCAGACCGGTTGATTCCACGCTGGCTTTTCTTGCGCGCCCTTGGACTGATTTACTTTTCAGCGTTTTTCTCCTTGATTTTTCAAATCAGCGGTCTGATCGGACCGGATGGCATCCTTCCCGCCAACGCTTACCTGGAAGCGGTCACCCGAGCCTTCGGCCATGTTTCCCGGCTGTGGTATGCCCCAAGCCTCTTTTGGATTTCGAGCAATTCGCCCATGATGCTCGCGGTTTGCTGGATCGGCATTATTTCCTCTGTGGTTCTGATTTTCAACTTTTGGCCCCGCGGCACGCTCGTTGTCTGCTTTCTGTGCTTCCTTACTTTTGTCAGCGCAGCACAGGATTTTTCCAGCTACCAATCCGACGGTATGCTGCTCGAAGCCGGCTTCATTTCTCTGTTCTTCGCTCCTCCCGGCTTCCGGCCTGGCTTGGGGCAAACGCATCCACCTTCGCGAGCCAGTCTCTTTCTGCTGATCTGGGAATGGTTTCGGATTTATTTCGAATCAGGAGTGGTGAAGATCGTCAGCGGCGATCCCCAATGGCGTCACTTGACCGCAATGGATGAGTACTACCAGAACGGCCCACTTCCGACATGGATCGGCTGGTACGCCCAGCATCTTCCGCATCGGTTTCACGTTGCTACCGCCTTCGCCACCCTGTCTATGGAACTCGGTCTCGTCTGGATTGTCTTCCTGCCGCGTCCGTGGCGAATCAGCCTTTTCTTTGTCGTGACCGCATGGCAGATTCCAGTCATCCTGACCGCCAACTACACCTTCCTCAACTACCTGGTCCTGGTGCTTGGTGTTTTGATCCTCGACGATCGCTTTTTTTCAACCTTCAGATTGCGCTTCGCAGTTCCGCCTCAAGCTTGTCATTCCGAGCTGGTCGCAGCGGCACAGCCGCGAGAACCTGTCGAGCAATCTGCAGTTGACGCGCCGAAGCGGCTGTACCGGCGTACGAAGCTAATTGCCTCCACGCTGCTCCTCACCTGGATCTTTTACGCGACTACGGCAGAGCTCATCTGGATCTTCGGACGCGTGCCGTTGCCCACATCTCCGGTCCTCGCCCTGGAGCCATTCCGAATCGCAAATCAGTATGGGCTTTTCGCGGTGATGACTCGCGGCCGATACGAAATCGAATTCCAAGGGTCGGATGACGGCCAAAACTGGATGGCGTATCGATTCCGTTACAAGCCGCAGGTCCTGAATCAGCCGCCCGGCATCTATGCACCCTATCAGCC
>JAFAGX010000161.1 GCA_019237515.1 Acidobacteriaceae bacterium | reverse complement strand
CGAAATCGAGAATTTTGGCCGTGCCGTCTTGAGCGACCATCATGTTCTCCGGTTTCAGATCACGGTGGATGAGACCGGTCTCATGCGCCTTGGCCAGAGCTTCGGCAATTTGGGTCGCGATCAGGAGAGCCTTGCGCACCGGCAATGGGGCGGACGAAATCAAAGCGCGCAGCGTCTCACCGCAGATCATCTCCATGGCGATATAGTGCGTGCCCTTCAGGTGGCCAAGTTCGTAAATGGTCACAATATTCGGGTGATTGAGAGCTGAGGCAGCCTTGGCTTCACGCTGAAAACGGCTAAGTGCCTGCGAATCGTGCGCTACATCATCGGGCAAGAATTTGAGAGCCACGAAGCGGCCGAGATCGGTATCTTCCGCCTTGTAGACGACTCCCATTCCTCCGCCACCCAGCTTTTCAATGACCCGGTAATGTGAAACAGTGCTCCCGATAAGGTTCTTCCAGCTCTCGCTGGGGCGGTCGGCAGCGAGCATTTTGCCGGCCACTTCGACTGCAGGAGACTCCATGAACTGTTCAGCCTTCTTCTCCTGAGCTAACAGCGACTCTACTTCGCGGCGCAACTCTTGGTCACTTCCACAAGCAGAATTGAGGAACTCAATACGGCGGCTTCCTTCAAGCCCCATAGCTCGATGACAAAGTTCTTCAACTCGCCGCCACACTTCAGGATTCATCGCCCGCTCTTCCCCGGCTCAGCTCGCGCAATAACCAAATCTTGGCCATTTGCCAGTCGCGAAGCACAGTGTCGCTGGAAACACGTAACACTTCGGCGGTTTCCTCCACACTCAAGCCGCCAAAGAATCTCAGCTCTACGGTTTTGCTTTTTCGTTCATCAAGCACAGACAAGGCCTTTAAGGCATCATCCAGCGCCAACATATCCACATCGGTTTCGTTGCACAAAGAGGGCGCGTCCTCCAAGGATATGTGAGGGACTGCACCGCCCCGTTTTAAAGAACCGCGCGATCGAGCAAAATCGATGAGAATGCGCCGCATCAACTGCGCTGACATGGCAAAGAAGTGCGCACGATCCTGCCAATTCACTTGTCCGCAGTCGACCAATCGCAAATAGACCTCATTGACCAATGCCGTGGTTTGGAGCGTGTGCCCCGAGCGCTCCCCCCACATATAGCGTTGCGCGATGTGGTGCAGTTGCCGGTACACCAGGGGCGTCAGCTTATCCAAAGCCTGTTCGTCTCCGGAACTCCAGGCTTTCAAAAGCCGGGTGATCTCGTGGTTGGCAGGGGTATCCAAGCGGGCCTCGGAGGTTTGAATAAGTTACAACGGAAAGAGCCAAAATCCTAGCCTCACCCTGTGATCGAGCGCGCCGGATCAGGTTTTTCTTCCTCCATTGCGGTTTTAATCGATCAATTCCCGCCTTACCAAATAGAGAGGCATGCGGGATGGGCCGCAAACGGCATCTCTGGCATTTCCTCACAAAACACATCAAGGAGCTTAGAGCATGAACATGAAAAAGACCGCGTCAATCGTATCTCGCATTTCGCTATCCGCCGTTACCCTGTTTGCCTTTTCCTCTCTCGCATTGGCTCAACACGCGATGCATACAGCAGGGCATGGAGACCAGAGCAAGCTCGTCCAGATAGTTCGCGAAGCTACCCGGCAGTACCTCGACGTCAACAACGCCACTGCCGACGAATATGCACCATTGTTCGGTTGCGTCAGCGGTTCGGACCACGGTGCGATGGGAATCCACTACGTTAAGAAAAGTTTGCTGAACGGAACGATTGATGTTAACCACCCGCAAGCCCTGATCTACGAGCCATTGTCGAACGGTCAACTGAAACTGGTTGGGGTTGAGTACATTGCGGACCAGGCAATCTGGTTGGCAAGCAATTCGGCTCCTCCGGTTTTGGAGGGTCAGGTGTTTCTGCTCGTCGGCTACCCAAACCGTTTCACCATCCCGGCATTCTTCGAGCTACACGTATGGGCGTGGCGCGACAACCCGCAGGGAGACTTCGTGGATTGGAATGACCACGTGAGTTGCGCACATCAGTAAAGCACCGGGAGACGACGGGGTTTGTCCTGAGCGTCTCCCGTTATAGAGCAATCAGTCCTATGCGGATCAGCGCTAGAGATGTGATCCCCACAATTGCCCATAGAACAATTCCCTGGAGCAGAGGACGTACGCCGACCTGCCTGAGTGTGGGTCGTGAGATTCCCGAGCCGATCAGGTAAAGAGTAACGGTCAATCCGGCTTTGCCGAGCGCGCTCAGTTTAGGATACACGGCGCTGAAGGTGGGGAGATAAGTGTTCGCGACAGCGGCCAGACAGAAGAGCAGAATAAACCAGGGCCATCTGACCTTCGCCTTTTCCTTTCTAAACAAGGCGAGACCTAAGGCGACGGGAACGATCCACAATGCTCTGGCCAGTTTGATCGTCGTTCCGACAATCAGCGCCTCCGAACCGTATTTGGCTGTGGCACCGACGACCGAACTGGTGTCGTGAATGGCCAACGCGGACCACAGGCCGAACTGAACCTGCGAGAGGTGGAGAGCGTAGCCGATCGCGGGAAACAGAAACAGGGCGACCGAATTGAGCAGGAACACGGTTCCGAGGGAAACGGCCATTTCCTCCTCGCCTGCATCCACAACTGGCGCGACTGCGGCGATCGCACTGCCGCCACAAATCGCGGTTCCTGTGCTGATCAGCAACGACGCGGTGCGCTGAACTTTGAAGAAGGACCCGATGAAAAGCCCGAGGAGGAGCGCGCCACTGATGCTGATCGCGGTATACACAAATCCGCTTCGACCTGCCCGCACGACCTCGTGCAAATTCATTCCGAAACCTAGCCCTACAACCGAAGCCTGCAGCAGGAACGTGGACAGTTTTTTGGCGTCGAGGTGATAGGGGTGCACAAAAGTAAGGCCGTAAATCAATCCAGCTAATAGCGCGACCGCAGGAGAGATCAGTCCACTGGCGGAGACAATGAGCCCAACGAAAAAAAGATTTTTAGTATTCATTCTGAGTGACGCGCAAATCCGGCGATTGTCGATGGCGGTTCAGTTCACGTTACTTTAACACTCCGTCAAAACTCGGCAGATTTCAGAATTCAGATTTGTGAACGGAAGTACCCGAGGTTAAATCGCAATAAACGGCTCGCGGGCCTGGCCACCGGCGTATCTTCGCGCGCTCGGCAGCCGTATTAGCTGTAGAAATACAATTCGGAAGCAAGTGCAGGCACATAGGTGTTCCTAATTGCACTTGCGCCGCGACGACTGGCAAGCTGGGAGTGTGCCGAGTCGCGAAAAAGGAGATCAAGGCTTTTGTCCACAAAGTGGGCAGGAGACACGGCACTATGAACACGCTGCAATTATCAAAAACGCCTGAGCCGATCTTTATCGGGAAATGGACGCCCAAGGTTTTATTTTCGTTAGGAGAAAGGCCTCATCGCTATGGAGACCTGCGGCGCCGGGTCGGAAATGTTTCGCAACGCATGCTTACCAGAACTCTTCGCAATCTGGAATCGACAGGCTTAATCGCCAGGCGGGTAACGCAATCGAGAACCATCGCGGTTGAGTATGCCTTGACGGGTGCTGGGAGAACTATCGTTC
>JAFAGX010000066.1 GCA_019237515.1 Acidobacteriaceae bacterium | reverse complement strand
TGGTTGCGGGGGGTGGATTTGAACCACCGACCTTTGGGTTATGAGTTCAGCCACTTAAACGACACCATTTCATTTCAAGCACTTGACGCCGCCGGGAACGACAGAAAGTCGCTTGAAAGACATGAAAACATCGTTATTGGACTATAGTTGGACTATTGCAGTTATGTATTGGCTCCCTCTTTCACTCCGCCTCAAGCCCTGCGTTCAGCGCTTCAAGTAACGCCGTATCGCTGAAAGGTTTGAACAATACGGCCACTGCTCCTTCTTGAAAGGCTTGCGCGCGTACCGCCTCGTCCCTGCTTGCAGTGATGAAGACAATCGGAATGTCGCGTCCGCTGATTTTCAGCTCTTGCTGCAGGGCGAGACCACTCATTCCCGGCATCGCGATGTCCAGGACCAGAAATTCCGTTTGGACGGCGCGATCAGAAGATAGGAATTCTTCCGCTGATGAATATGCGTAGGCTGAAAAGCCGAAGCTCCTGAGCAAGTCGGGCAACGACTCGCGGACGGATTCGTCGTCGTCAACGACGGCCACTACCCGTTTCTGGGTCACTCCTCTTCCTCCCATGAATTCCGAAGAGCAGAGTCAACCGACCGCCGGAATTCACTTGATAGGGCAGAGCCATCAGACAAGGATGTGCCACTCTCCGGGGGTTCGTCTAGTGCACCTTGGTGTCAGTTTTGCAAGGAATGGAAAATGAAAAGGTTGAGCCTGGGCCATCATTTGACGTTGCCCAGAGATGTCCATGATGAGCCTCGATGATGGAACGGCTGACAGACAGCCCAATCCCCATTCCGTCCTTTTTTGTTGAGTGAAAAGCTTTGAAGAGCTTGTCTCCGGCTTCAGGTGGGAATCCGACTCCTACATCTTTCACGGTAAGACGCACCTGGTTTCCTTCTTCCCGCTCAGTTCGTATCACCAGTTCTCGTGGGCGATCTTCGACAGAGTTCATCGCGTCCGAGGCATTTCGTAGCAGGTTGAGGATGACCTGCTGGAGTTGTACACGATCGCCAGTCACGGGCGGTAGGTCGTCGGCAAATTCCGAGCGTAGGACCACACGATTCCGCTGCAGATCGCTTAACGACAGTGCAATCACTTCTCGCGTGGCTTCGTTCAAATCTAGCGGTTCCAGAGTGAATTCCTTTTTGCCGAACAGTGCACGCAAACGAGTGACTACAGCCGAAGCCCGGTTGCCGTCGCGAATGGTCCGCCGCGCTGTTTCACGCGCACCGTCGACGTCCGGTGGATCGCTATTCAAGAAACGAAGACATGTACTGGCGTTGGTAACGATGCCCGCGAGCGGTTGGTTGACTTCGTGCGCAATCGAGGCAGTCAACGTGTTCAACGTCGCGACCCGTGCGACGTGCGCAAGCTCGGAGCGAGCCCTGTCCAGCGCTTCCTCGGCTATCTTGCTCTCGGTTACATCCTGAATGGCGCCGATGAACAGCGGCCGACCTTCGACCCGCTCAATCACGCGGCCGATGGAGTGGACATGCTTCACCTTTCCGCTCCGCGTGACGATGCGATAGACCAGATCGAAATCTGCCCCGCCTAGTGAGCGCGCGAAGTGGGCTTCGAATGATGGCAGGTCCTCGGGGTGGATCACATCGCGAACCATTTGCACCCTGATTTTGGTCTCGGGATCGAACTCAAAGATGCGATAGAGTTCCGCGGACCAAAGGTGCTCGTCCGCTACGATATCCGCAGTGAAGTTGCCGGTTTGGCTGAGCCGCTGAGTATCGATGAAACTGTCATACGCTCGCCTGAGCTCAACTTCGGCGCGTTTGCGTTGGTCAATATCTGTGAGCAGGACGTACCAGCGAACTACATGGTCGTCAGCATTGCGCAGAGCTCGTCCACTTACGCGAAACCAGCGGTACGCACCGTCAGCCCGTCGCAGGCGCTGCTCAAATTGGTACGGTTCACCAGTCTCCACGGAATGCGTCCAGAGGGCCAACGCACGGGGCAGGTCGTCTGGGTGAATAACGTTGCCGGCCCGCCAATCCTTCAATTCTTCAAGGCCTTTCCCAAAATAATCGAGAACCTGTTTGTTAACGGATTCGACTTCGCCTTCCGGAGTAGCCGTCATGACGAGACCGTCGATGCTATCGACGATCGCGCGAGCCCTCTCCTCACTTCGGCGCAACCCTTCCTCCGCCCGCTTTCGGTCATCGACGTCCGTAAGCAGGAGGTACCATGCAGTGGTCCTGTTTTCCGTGTCTCGCACAGGCAGACCGTGAACCTGGAACCACCGGTAAACCCCATCAGCACGTCGACAACGGTGCTCGATGTCATAGATCTGCCCTGTTTCGACGGCCTTCTTGCGGGCTTCGATTACACCAGGAAGATCGTCCGGATGGACGGCACCCATAAGGGACCAATTCTTTAACTCGTCAGTTGTTTTGCCGAAGTACTCGAGAGTTTGGCGGTTGAGGAACTCGACCTCGCCCGTTGCACCCATCGTGGCTACGAGCCCGGGAATGTTATCGACGATCTGCCGCCAGGAGAATTCACTCGCACGTAGAATTTGCTCCCACCTCTTGCGGCCCTCGATGTCTACGCAGGTTCCGTACCATTTAACGATGTTGCCCGATTCATCTCTCAGGGGATTGCCACGAATCAGGAACCATCGATACGAACCGTCGAATCGGCGAATCCGCGCCTCCGTGTCGACCGGAATTCCCGAATCCAGACTCGATTGCCAATCTTTGACAAGTTGTGCATGGTCGTCCGGATGAATCGCTTCGGCCCACCTCCAACCCTGCGCTTGTTCCGCACTCATGCCCGTGTGATCGAGCCACACCTGATTGAGGAAGTCGCAGTAGCCATCCGCACGAGTAGTCCATGCCGCCGTAGGGATTGTATTGATGATGGCGACAAGATTGCGTTCGCTCGCCTGCAAAGCCTCCGTTTTGCTCCGCAGCCGTTCTTCGCGTTCTGCTGTTTCACGGCGAAGATTGGCCATTTTGACGTGCGTCGCTACACGCGCCAGCAGCTCCCGCGCCGCAAACGGTTTGACCAGATAGTCGTCGGCGTCTGCCTGCAGTCCCTCCACACGCGACTCTTCGCCCGCTCGCGCGGACAGTAGGATCACGGGCGTGCTGGCGAGGGCTGAGTCATCGCGAATGGCTCGCAGCAAACCAAATCCATCCAACCGAGGCATCATGACGTCGGCCAGCACCAGTGCAGGGCGCAACTCTCGTGTGGCCTCCAGCGCTTGGCCACCATCAGCAACAGCGCGCACCTCATATCGGTCGCCTAGCAGGTGCATGACATATCGGCGCATGTCCGCGTTGTCATCAGCCAGGATGATGAGTTCGCGCCTCGCTCCCGTCTTCGGCTCCAGCGCGGGAGCGAGCGAAGCCTGTTGAGGAGGCATCGCCACATCTGCCGCAACACCCGACTCATTTCCCAACCACTGCCGAGCCTCATCGACATAAGCTTCGGCTCGAATCTTGGTGGATGTAGACGATTGCGCGCTCTGAATGCGCTCCGCCTGTAGATGCTCTTTGCAGGTCGCAATCGTCACCGTAAACGTGCTGCCTTGACCGGGCGCGCTCTCCACCCGCACACTGCCGCCGTGCAGTTTGACGAGTTCCTGAACCAATGCCAGTCCGATCCCTGAGCCTTCGTATGTCCTGGCCTTCCTGCCCTCGATTCGATGAAAGCGCTCAAACACCCGCTCGCGATGCTCCTCAGGAATTCCCACACCTGTGTCGCGGACTTGCAGTTGCACTGCCCCATCCACCGGCTTCAACGCGAGGGCGACTTCACCTTCGAACGTGAACTTCAAGGCGTTGGAGAGCAGATTCAAAACGATCTTCTCCCACATGTCGCGATCCACGTAAACCGGTTCCGCGATTGGCTGGCATTCCACTGAAAACCGCAGCCCGGCATTCTGCATCGCGGACTCGAACGCGCTGGCGACTTCCCTCGTAAAAGTGGCCAGGTCAGTCGGCTGGTAGGACGCCTGCACGCGCCCGGCTTCAATGCGCGAAAAGTCCAGAAGTGTGTTGACGAGTTTGAGCAATCTGAGCGCGTTGCGGCGCACCGTGACCAACTGCTGATGACATTCGGGTTTAAGGCGTTCGAGCGCTTCGGGCAAAACTTCCTCAAGCGGGCCGAGCATCAGCGTCAATGGCGTACGAAACTCGTGGCTAACATTACTGAAGAACGCAGTCTTAGCGCGATCAAGTTCGGCCAGTGCCTCCGCCCGTTGACGTTGTTCCTCGAATGCGCGGGCGCTGGCCAGTCCGATCGTGATTTGTTCGGTGATCCGATAGACGAATTGCCGGTACGCATCATCCAACACC
>JAFAGX010000340.1 GCA_019237515.1 Acidobacteriaceae bacterium | reverse complement strand
ACCTCGCCTTTTTCCATGTCATGTACAACAAATAACGAGCGGCGAAACCGGCAGCTCGCCTGTTCGTGAGGAGCAGGGCCGAAATGCACAGATCCGAGCGCCTGCTCTGCGACACGTACCGCTTCGACCAGTTCTTTGAATTCTTTGGGCTCGAGCGAGAATTCCGCATCCGGGCCACCCGATGCCCGCGAAAGCGTCAGATGTTTTTCGATAATGCAGGCGCCGAGCGCAACCGCAGCCACTGCGACCGCGATTCCTCTCGTATGATCCGATAGCCCTACCGGAACTCCGAAGCGTCGGCCCAACTCAGGTATGGTTCGCAGGTGCATTTCGTCCGGAGGTGCGGGATACGCACTCGTGCACTTGAGCAGCGCAATTTGTCTTGCACCGGCTTCGCGTGCTGCCGCAATCGCTTCTTCAATCTCTTCCACGGTCGCCATGCCTGTTGACATGATCAAGGGCTTTCCGGTCGAACCGATTGTCTGAATCAGCGGTAAATCGACCAGCTCACAAGAAGCGACCTTGTACGCGGGAACATTCATACTCTCGAGAAACTCCACAGCGCTGGCATCGAATGGTGAAGAAAACAACTGGATGCCGATTTCATCGGCTAATTCCTTCAGCTTGGGCTGCCACTCCAATGGCGTATACGCCTCCTGGTACAGCTCGTAAAGTGTGCGCCCATCCCACAACGTACCGCCGCCAATGCGAAAGCACTCGCGATCGCTGGCAATCGTGATGGTGTCGGCAGTGTAGGTTTGCAATTTGACTGCATCTGCGCCGAGCTCTTTTGCAGCATGGACCAACTCAACAGCTCGCTGGAAATCCTGATTGTGGTTCGCCGAAAGCTCAGCGACAACGTAAACGGGATGATCTGGCCCAATTGGCCGGTCTTCTATGCTGAAATCCGTTGTCATGCAGGATCAGCGACAACTTCGCTGCTCAGTTGTTCAGGAAGCAAGCATGCGCGCCTGCCGCTGAGAACGATGTCTAGCGCGCGTTCACCTTCGTTGAAAAGTAAATCGAGGATTGAAGCATAAGGAAGGAAAGGAGAAAACAGCTGTCGATATTCAGGGTGCTCGTAGTTGTGAAAACGCACTTCGATTGAGTGACGCTCCATCAAGTCAATTTCAGCCAGCAGATAAGCAGCGGAGCCAATCGGGGAGACATACGTGGTCGCACCGAGACCTAAGCACATGTTTGCAAGCAACTCCGTCCGTCTCCCTGGAACATTTAATTCCGACGAAAACAATAACGGCGTTCGTATGCTGAGTATGCTCATGAACCATTCGATAAGGCGAACGTTGAGATCCAGTAATCGACTGCGCTCAGGACATTTCAAAAGTTCACTGAATTCCTGAAAGTACTCAGCAAAGAATGGCGCGCGCCGGTAATTCACCTCGGTGGAGCGCAGATGCTTGCGCCAAAACTCGGTGTCTCGGATTTCGACCTCGCGAATGGATTGTCCAAACCGGCCGCGAAAAACCACCGGCACTGTCAGCCACTGCAGTCCATGTGGGGTCTTGATCCGGTTTCGCTGTTGCCAGGATTGTTTTTCGAATTGCACATGATCGAGGACGACGAACGCATCCACCTGATCGATCAAATCGAAATATCCCAACCAAGGCAAATACGTCGGCTGCGCGATCGCCACTCTCACGTGCGAAGCAACTCCACAGAGGTGGATTCATTCTGCGCAATCCGCAGAAGCGCGTGACAAACTCGACTGGCGCCCTTGCCGTCCACCAATGACCGCGCTTTCTTTCCGAGAGATCGACGAAACTGATCATCTAGAGCCAAGCGGTGCACGGTTTCAGCAATTCGCTCAACTCCACATTCAGGGTTTCCGAGATTAACTGCCGCACCACATTCAGCGAAAGCTGCCGCTGTCGGCACCTGGTTCTCCGCTAATGTAAGCAGAATCATGGGAACCTGCAGCAGCGCGAGTTCGTAACACGTCACTCCTGCAGCGGAAATTGCCAGATCCGCGCCCGCCATCAATTCCGTCACGTCGCTAACATCAGTCCGAATACTGGTTTGGCCGGGCAATTCAAGTGCAAGTTGCTGAATGGCTCGTTCGTGCGGATTGCTTCCACCGACGACCACGGTGACTTCAATCTCAAATTCCGACTGCGCTAGGGCACGAAGGACCTGAGCAGTGACATTCTGTGAATCGCTGCCGCCCATCGCGACCAGCAGCTTTTTCGCGCGCGCTGCAAAATCGCGCCGCCAGCTTTGCCAGGCAAGAAATTCCTTACGCAACAAAACGTACTCCGGGCCAAGAAGCAAGGTCGTATCTTTGGCCATGTTCCGGTACATACCCGAGACCGCATACAAGTTCTGGTTAAGAATCACATCGGTGGAATACGGCGAGCATCGGCCAGTGTCATCAATCCAAAGCAATCTGAAACCGGCCTCTTTCAGAACACGCGGATAGGTTGGACTGAAGTGATATCCATCCACCGCGATCCATGCGGCATCAAGTTCGGCAGCCAAAGAGGCCAGGGCATTTGCATCTTCGAAGCCGCCGGCGCGGCAACCCATGGTAGTAATCGAGAAATCCTCACGTTCAAGCCTCGCTGTGATAGCGGCAGTCGATTCTGCCATTGCGAATACCACGGCACCGTCCTCACGACGCCACGCCTGCGCGAGAGCCAGGCAGCGCATCACATGGCCGGTTCCCATCGCCTCGTTCGCGTCAGCACGAATGACAAGGGTCCCCGGTTTCACGCGTGCACCGGCTTTTGAATTACATGAGAGTTCAACAACGCGAGTTCTGGTTCGCGCTCCATGAGTTGCAGCACGTCTCTCCAGCCGAAATCATCACGATTGCCGAATCTGGCGTAAATGGCACGTAAGAGTTCCATATCCTCGGCCGTGTCAAGCGTCCAGCGATGCTGGCTGTAGTCACAATGCGCTTCGACTGAAACCAAACCAAACAGCTCAGGATGTTCGTAGAGATACGGTGTAACATGCTCCCGCTCGTAAGCCTTCCGCGCTTCGCGCCATGCCCAACTGAGCGCTTCGATTGTGAAGACTTCCACATCGAGCCCTCTGGGATACCAAGAAACCAACGCATTGCTGGCATAATCGCAGGGATTTTCGTGGAACGCACGAAGAGTCGCATCTACGAGAGCAGGATCGACTATTGGGCAATCCGCAGTGATACGAATCACAGTGTCAGCGGAAAACGTCTGCGCACAGCCGTAGTAGCGATCAAGGACATCGTCTTCCGAACCGCGAAAGCACTCGACTCCAAGCCGCTGGCATTCTGAAGCGACGGCATCATCCGGCGGGACTGACGAAGTTGCCACCACGACTTGCTGCACGAGTACTGCACGATTGACGCGTTTAACAACCCGCCCCAACACGGTTCGACCACCGAGATCCATCAAGACTTTACCCGGCAGGCGACTGCTCCCCATGCGAGCTTGCACGATCGCTACGGTCTTCACGCCGGCGAAACCGTACCTGATTTTTCCAGCAGGAACATGCAATCCACGTTTGGATTGTCCAGATAACTTAGTTGCTCGCGGCGTAACATCCGCAAGTTGTCGAATTCATCGAAGAACATGTTCGCATAATTCATTTTCCAAAGCAGATCGTGATTCCCGCGATAGGCGACCTCTACCGGATTGCAGGAGTGATATTCAAAGCCCCAGATAAATCTTCTGGTACAACGGTAAATCTCGTGCATCGCGCGGCGCAGATCGGTCGGAGCAACGTGGATGAGCACTCCCGAGGTGAAGATCAAATCAAAACTACCGTCGGCGAACGGAATGTTCAGCACCGAAGCCTCCGCCGCCAGAATTTCTGGCATTCGAGCCCTGGCACGCCTCAACGCCTGGTGCTGGATTTCAATTCCGCACAAATTCGAAAAGCCTAAATCCCGTAGCATCCCCAGTTGCATGCCGATATTGCACCCAACCTCCAGAATGCGAGCGTCTCGAGGCACGTCTGCAAGAAAGCGCTGGTTGAGTTCGGATCTGGTTAGGCCGTAATTTCGCTGATAAAGCTGATTCAGTTGGCGCACGGTCAGTGAGTTACGCTCGGTATATTCGCGACCGAACTCTCCTCTCCAGTGCGCAATCTGAATTGTGCTCATCGCAAAAAAGAACGGATGGATTATCTGGCGTAAAACGACATGATCTTTTCCACGGCAGTAATCACGTCCTGCACGTCTTGATCGCTCATTCCGTGAAAGATCGGCAAGCTGATGAGGCGCTCATAGGCGGTCTCTGCAACCGGATACTCCCCGCCTTTGTACCCGAAACGATCCCGATAATAAGGATGCAGATGAACCGGTATGTAATGTACGTTGACACCGATGTTCTCGGCGCGAAACGCCCGGAAGATTTCCTCACGGTTCCCCGAAAGTCTGTTCAGCTGCAATTGAATCGGAAAAAGGTGCCATGCGGAGGTTACATCACTCCGTTCCACTGGCAGTCCGATCCATGGCATGTCCTTGAAAGCTTCTCCATAGCGGCTTGCAATTTCTCGCCGGCATTCGAGGTTGGCTTCGAGCTTCGCCAGTTGGCTTAATCCGAGAGCACAGGAGATATCCGATAACCGGTAATTGAAGCCCAGCGAAACCATTTCATAGAACCAGCGGCCGCCAACTTGTCGCTCGCGAGCTTCGCTATCGATTCCGTGATTTCGAAAGCGTCGCAGCGATTGCGCGAAATCAGGATTGTTCGTGGTAACCATCCCGCCTTCGCCAGTAGCCACGTGCTTCACTGGGTGAAAACTGAATACCGTCATATGTGCGATGCTGCCAATTCGGCGACTCTTATGCATCGCACCCAGCGCGTGGCATGCGTCTTCAATCACGATGAGACGATATCGATCCGCTAGTCGCAGAATTTCATCCAACGCCGTGGGATGACCGGCGTAATCGACAGGCAAAATCACTTTCGTTCGCGGCGAGATTCGATTCGCCACTTGCTCAGGATCAATATTCAGGGTTTGAGGTTCTACATCCGCGAACACGGGCATCGCATGTTGATAGAGAACACAATTCGGCGTCGCTGCGAAAGTGAGCGGCGTTGTAATCGCTTCATCTCCGGCCTTAAGGCCAGCAGTGAATGCCGCGGCGTGTAGCGCGGCAGTACCAGAACTGAAAGTGACTGCGTATTTTGCGCCGACAAATGCGGCAACGGCTTCTTCAAACTCCAGCACTTTCGGGCCCGTCGTGAGCCAATCGGAACGCAGCGTCTCAATCACCGCCTGAATATCGCTTTCATCAATCACTTGCCTGCCGTAAGGCAATAGAGTTGCCCGAAGCGGCTTCCCACCGTGAAGAGCGAGCTCTTCTTGTGCAAGAACGTGTGAGATGCTCATAGGTTTACGCGTGCGCCCGGATGCGCTGTCCGGAGCTCTTTCCGGCAAGCACTCCAGTGCTTTCGCCCATCAACTCATAGAGGTCTTCTGCGCAAAGCCAGCGCGAGTTTCCATCGCTTGAATAGCGGAATCCGTCGGGCAAGGGTCGCGCGCCGGTCCAATTTTCTCGCGCGCACCAGGAGTATTCCGGCTGAATCACATACATGTCGTCCAATTCAACAGAATGCCGCGCTTCATCCTCGGACAGCAGAACCTCATGCAACTTTTCGCCCGCTCGAATCCCCACGACCTGCATTTCGCATCCGGGGGCCAGTGCTTCGGCAAGCTCTAACATTCGCATGCTGGGAATTTTCGGAACGAAGATTTCGCCTCCATGCATTTGCTCAATGCATCGCGCCACGAATCGCACACCCTGGTCGAGAGTGATCCAAAAGCGCGTCATCCGCGGATCCGTGAGGGTAATGCGTCCAGTCTCGCGCTGTTTCAGGAACACTGGAATCACGCTGCCACGGCTCCCAAGAACATTGCCATAGCGCGCACAGCTGAAACGTGTATTTTGCGCTCCCGAATACGCATTCGCCTGGACAAACATTTTCTCGGCGCAAAGCTTGGTGGCGCCATAAAGATTGATCGGATTCACAGCCTTATCGGTACTGAGAAACAAGATTCGCCGTACACCGGCGTTAATCGCCGCGTCGATAACATTTCGACCGCCGATCACATTGGTCTGAATGGCTTCAAATGGGTTGTATTCACAAGCCGGAACTTGCTTCATTGCAGCAGCGTGAACCACCACCGTGACGCCCGCGAAGGCACGTTCCAGCCGCTGCTGGTCCCGGACATCGCCTATGAAATAGCGCAGGCTGGGGTGATCGTAACCCGCAATTTGCATGTCGTGCTGCTTGAGCTCATCGCGGCTGAACACAATCAGCTTCTGCGGGCGGTATTCCTCCAGCATCAATTCGACAAGCTTGCGTCCGAATGACCCAGTGCCGCCTGTAACCAACACCACCTGTTCCGACCATCTCATGTATGTTGCCTCGCGAATCGCAAGCGCCTTCCGGATACACCTTCGGCTGGTCAACTACAGCAACAATGCCGTAATTTCAGCGTCAGTATAAGCGCACTATGCATGCAGAAATTCTGCAGGAACCCGCGTTAACACTAGGGAACCAGCGAGATTACGGCACAGGCATCCGTCTGTTTGCGATACTGGAAGCACTCGATGCTTTCAACCGCCTGCGAACTATTCGCGAGTCGTTCTGTGAGCGCCCGCGACGCTTCTGAGGCCCAGTGATGTCCCCTGGACCGCTGATGCCCATACACGGCCAAGTTTTTCGCGACCCTCAGGGGACCCTTCCCTTTGATTGGCAACCCACGGCTTTGACCGGCTTTTATCCGGTCGCCCCCGTGCAGGACTCTGCATTGCGGGACTCTATTCGTGTGTTGATGAAGCGCAAGTGGGTGGTCGTATGTAGCGTGGTTGTAGTGGTGGCGGTGGTGGCGATTTCGACTTTGCGAAGCACACCGATTTATGACGCTGTCGGCAGCATCGCCATCAACAAGATGGATCCGGTTTCGCTCAACCTGAAGGATACGAGTGGCTCTTCTGGCGACTACTACGATCCCACCGACCTTGATACGGAAGTTCGCATTCTGAAGAGCGACTTACTGGCGTTGCAGGTGATCCGCCAGTTGGGGTTGGACAGGTCCAATGATGCCAAACCCGACTCAACCAGCGCCGGCTTGCCGCTTACTACGCAACTCCTGCAGCCGGACTCGCCGAAAATGTCTGCACTGCTAGGCGGCTTCAAGGGCGGCCTGGTTGTGGCTTTGGTTCCGAACACCCGCATCGTTGAAATTCACTATCGCAGCCCCGATCCACGTCTGGCTGCCCGAGTGGTCAACGCTTTGGTCAGTACCTACGTTGAGCAGAATTTCAAAACACGTTTTGAATCGACCATGCAGGCTTCGGAATGGCTCTCGAAACAACTGGTCGACCTGCAGATGAAAGTGGAAACGTCGCAAGAAAAGCTGGTGAAGTACCAGAAAGAGCACGAAATTCTGGGTATCGACGAAAAACAAAACATCACGACCGCGAAGCTGGACGAACTTAATCGGGAATTTACCGAAGCGCAATCCGCGCGCATGGACAAGGAATCGATCTATCGTCTGGTGCAAAGCGGGGATGCGGATTCCATCACCGCCGCCGCACAGGCCCAAAACGCCGCCAGGGGCTCGGCGGCCAGTTCCTCACTTCTTGAAAAGTTGCGTGAGCAGGAAGCCGATTTGAAGATCCAGATCGCCGTTTTGGGCGTCCAGTTCGGCCCCGCATATCCCAAACTGGCGCAGATCCGGAGCCAGCTTTCGGAAGTGCAGGCACAGATGCAGATCGAAATGAAGAAAATTACTGCCCGCCTGCGCGGAGACTACCAGGCTGCAGTGCAACGCGAGAACATGCTTCGTGCAGCACTCGAACAGCAAAAACAGGAAGCCAATAAACTTAATGAAAGCGCAATCGAATACAGCCTACTGAAACGAGATGTTGAAACCAATCGCACTCTGTACGAAGGCCTGCTTGAAAAGCTGAAAGAGGCAGGCGTCACGGCGGGTTTGCGGTCCAATAACTTCCGTATCGTGGATACCGCGCGCGTGCCCACGTCACCTTCCGAGCCCAACCTCCCGCGCAATGTCGCTTTTGCCTTGGCATTAGGACTCACCACGGGCGTATTGCTCGCGTTTGTTCTTGAGGGGCTGGACAACACCGTTCGTACTCCGGAACAGGCCCAGTCGATCTCCGGTCTTCCATCTCTCGGTATGATTCCCCTGGGTTCCCGCGCCAGCACTGAGCTTGCGCCTCGTCGTCGGCTGGCGCTGGCAAGTTCCAAGGAAGCGGTCGAACTGGTCACTCAATCGCGGCCGAAATCCCAGATGGCAGAATCGTACCGCTCTTTGCGTACCTCGTTGCTCCTGACCTCCGTCGGCGGTCCACCGAAAGTAATTCTAGTGACCAGCGCACTCCCGGAGGAAGGTAAGACGACTACCAGCCTCAATCTGGCGATCGTGCTGGCACAAAAGGGAGCGCGCGTTTTACTGGTCGACGCCGATTTGCGGCGTCCGAGCATTCATAAAACTTTGGGCATGGGACCAAAGACCGGACTCAGTAATGTCCTTACCGCAAACCTCGAATTGGAGTCCGCCGTTGTCCGCTCGGCGATTCTGCCGACGCTTTTCCTGCTGCCGGCCGGGACGCCGCCTCCCAATCCCGCTGAACTCCTCGCCTCCGCCAATATGAAAAACGTGCTGGCGCAGTTGCGAGAACAATATGACCACGTCGTAATCGATACGCCTCCAACTTTATCGGTTACCGACGCCGTGGTCATATCCACGGCAGCGGACCAGGTTGTACTCGTCATTCGCTCGGGACAGACCACCAAGCAGGCTTTGCGCAGAGCGCGCGATCTCCTGCTCTCTGTCAACGCACGCGTATGCGGTGTTCTGATGAATGCCGTAGATCTCAATTCTCCGGACTATTACTACTACTATGAATACCGGGGCAAGTACGGCAACAAGTACTACCAGGACGAGGAAGCCGAGATTTCTGAAGTGAGATCCACTCGAGCATAGTTTTCGAAGCTATTGCATGCAGATCGCGCTTCACAGCTCCGCCCGCAAGTTCGCATTTTTGGCAGGCTGCGTGATTTTGTGTACGGCTTATCTCAGCCTCTGCACGCGAGAATTCGTAGCTGCGCACTTCGCCGAAAAACCTGTTCTCGGGAGTCTTGAGAAGGCGGCTGCACTTCAGCCGATGAACGCCAATTATCGGCACATTCTCGGCCGCTATCATCTATTTGTTGATCAGGATCCCGCTGCTGCGGTGAGATTTATTGAATCCGCAATCAGCTTGAATCCTTACAACGCAATCTACTGGCTCGATCTTTCCACCGCTTATCAGCTGCTCGGCGAAAAAGAAAAAGAGATAAGCGCAGTTGAGAAGGCGCTCGCCACAGATCCGCGGACTCCGGAAATTGCATGGCAAGCGGCGAATCGCCTTTGGGCTGAAGGTAAGCTCGATAACGCCCTCCATGAATTCGGCGTGGTTGCTGAAAATGACCCGTACCTGATGGGTGCAAGTCTGGAGCGCTGCTGGCGCATTCGGCCGGATGTCAGCTCATTGCTCGCAACGGTTCTGCCGCGACGGGCTGATGTTTACTCCAGTTTTCTCGAATTTCTGATTTCGCAAAACCAGCCGACAGCGGCGGCACTGACATGGGCACAAGTGGCGCAACTACACGCCCCAGTCAGTACACGCTACGTTTTTGAATACATTCGCTTCTTGACCGGGCAAAAGGAAATTGATCAGGCCCGGCGCGTTTGGAAGGATGCTGCAAATCTCTCTGATCTTTCTGCCTATCAGCCCTCTCCGCGAAATCTTCTGGTCAATGGAGATTTTAGTTCGCCGGTTCTGAACGGCGGGTTCGACTGGCTGTACGAAAATGTCGCCGGCGTTTCCCTGGCCATTGATCCCACAGAGAATCATTCTGCCCAGCAATCACTTTCCATCGAATTCAACAGTGGCGGGCTTGAGGACGCCGGCATCCGACAACTGGTTCCTGTCGAACCCAACACAGACTATGAATTTTCTGCCTTCTTTAAATCAGAGAACATCGAAGGCGCCGGTGGACCGCGACTTGCACTGCAGGATGCATTCAGTGGTACTCGCTATTTCGAAAGCGAAGATCTGAAGGACGCGGATTTCTGGAAGGACGTGAACGGCACCTTCACCACGGCCTCCGATACAAAGCTGTTGGTCGTGCGGATTGCGCGCGTGCCCGCCAACAATGCCATCCGAGGCAGACTATGGCTTGACGGCGTACGCCTCATCGAACATACCCGCGTGGCAGGTGGCGAATGAGCTCTGCCGCAGCAATCGCTCCCCATATCGATATCAGCGCCTCGCCAAAGCCTTCCACAAAGCGCCTGCAATCGGTTTTGTTCGCCGGCAGCCTTACCTTATTACTTCTCGCGCCGCTGGCGTTTGGCGCGGTTGAGCATTGGGCAATTTTTAGCTTGCAGGCTGGTTCAATGCTGCTGTTCATCTTTTGGGCTTTCCGGCAAGCATATGTGGGTGAACTGCATCTGCATCGAAGTAGCGTCTTCTTGCCCATGGCCGCGTTCGCGGCCTTGGTGGTTTGTCAGTTGATCCTTCGCAGAACCGCTTATCGGGCCGCAACTGTTTCAATCCTGCTCTTGTATGGTTCTTACGCACTACTGTCCTTCGTGATGGTGCAGTCGCTGCAACGGCGGCGGCACTTCAAAACACTGTTAGGTGCATTCTCTTGTTATGGCTCTCTGGTGGCGGCCTTTGCCTTGGTTCAAGGCATCACCTCCAATGACAAACTGTATTGGATTCGACGTCCAAGAATGGGAGGGAGGATTTACGGCCCTTATGTAAACCACAATCACTACGCAGGACTGATGGAAATGCTGATACCCTTCGCCCTCGTCCTCTTCCTGTCCCCTCGCGGACAGCGCCGGCATAAAGCTCTGGCCGCAATTGCCGCGACTCTGATGGCCAGCACTATTTTCATCTGTGGTTCGCGCGGGGGAATGTTCGCATTTGTGGTGCAAATGTCAGTCCTCATTGCCCTGATCCTGAGTCGGCGTACCACCACAAAGGTCGCAATCACGGTCGCCGCATTTTTACTGCTGTCTTGTACGTCACTTGCATGGCTTGGCGGCGGCGAGCTGCTTCGGAAAGTGGTCAAGATTCCCGCCGAAATGCAGGCAGAATTATCCGGAGGAACGCGGCTGAGCATCGACCGCGACTGCATAACAATGTTCCTGGAAAAGCCTTTCACCGGATGGGGGCTTGGGACCTTTGCCATTGTTTATCCCCATTTTCGCAGCTTCTACACGAACCTGTTGATCGACAAAGCTCACAACGATTATTTGCAGCTGCTCGTGGAGACCGGAGCGATTGGCGGGCTGGTGATGCTCTGGTTTTTGCTTTCGTTGTATCGGACCGGGATCAAGAAGCTAGAGCACTGGCCCTCAAACGCAGAGGCCGACGTCAATCTGGCTGCTCTTCTCGCCATTACCGGCATTCTGGTTCACAGCTTCGTGGATTTCAACCTGCAGATTCCGGCAAATGCCGCGTTGTTTTTCGTTTTATGCGCGATATCGGGAATGCCCTTGCATCAACGGGCGAGCCGCTCGCCTCATCACGAACACCTTTAGCGATTCGAGATTACGGCGCGGCTGCGCTAGCCGGCTGCTGCGGGTGCGGCCAGAGTAGCCAAATCAGAATGCCACCTCCGGCTGCTCCAGCGATGTATTTCCAATAAGGATTACTCAGGATATTGCCGCTCGCGGGCGGATATGCCCCTGCATTCTTTTTTCGCTTGCATTGCCCCGATGCGTCGCTCGTCACCTGCATTCCATCTGACAAATCAACGGTTTCTTTTCCGCAATTGACCCGCAGATTGCCCTTGCGGTCGAGCACGTCGATCACGGCGTTAACATTGGTGACTTCGTATTCCGCCGATGCATTCGCGGCGGGCGTAACAGTCGCGATCCCCGCGGAGGTTCTCAAGCCGGTTGAACTGGCAATGCTGATACTGCCTTGTTCGAGAGATAGATTCCCACTGACAAATTTCACCACGGAGTCAGGCTGCACAATGATGCTCGAACCTGATGCGGTGATTGTTGCCACCGCTTCCTTTGCAGTTTGTACCAGATCTCCTGACAAAATTGCCGTCGATTCGGGCGAAGCATTCCCATTCACCCACACGGTTCCTTTGGAATAGACCATGGCGCCCGGCGCGTCATCAGCAACAAGGGCAGTTGGCATCAAGAGAGCCATCGTCCAGCTAAGGACCGTGCGCCACGTTGAGACACGCGTGCCTGACATCAGGCCGAGCCTAACCCTCGAGCGCTGCTGCGTCAATTAGCTTTGCTGATGCCACAATTGAGCCACGAGCTTCACCATGCCAGCGATCGACTGCTTCCCACCAGAGCAGCCGTAACCACTCGCCCAGGTTCATTTTCGCCCATTGACGCCGCCTCCACCATCGGGTTCCAAATTGTCGATTGTCAAAAGCCGCGGCGACGCTGAACTCGTACTGCGGACACATTTTCCGAAAGATGCTCAGCGCTCGGCGGGTGTGGTACTCAGATGTGACTAACAGAACCGTGTGCACTTTGAGCGGTTCGAGACATCGTTTCACATCTTCGGTTTCTGCCTTGGTTGATAACCCATTGATCGAGCACGTCGTGGCCTCGCCCACGTGAGGCTGGCTTTGCAAGTATTCTCGCGCAAGCTCCAAAGAGCTTCGACCGTAGATTGTTCCGTCGACTGACACATCAAGAAGGAGACGAGGAGCAAAGTTCTGGTTCAGCAACTCCAGGCCGAGCGCGGGGCGCAGATCTTCCTCTCCCGCAAGAACAACGATCACGTCTGCATGCCGCGGCTGATTGATGATCAAGAACGACCCGGAAGTCAGGCACAGAACAGCGAGCAATATCACCGCGATTGCAGTGACTCGCGACAAACCGACACACAACTTACGCCATGGACTCATGCCCGGGGATCTCGTGAACCTGATCGTATCGGACGGCGGACAAATGCGCGAATTCAGATG
>JAFAGX010000323.1 GCA_019237515.1 Acidobacteriaceae bacterium | reverse complement strand
ATTCGGAGCGGCTGGGAAAGGAAGTCGGCTTCTACCAGGACCCATACAGCGACTACGGCAGGCTCCAGGATGAAATGCTGCGGGCGATTCGGCTCGTCGTCGATACCGGGGTGCACTATAAGAAATGGAGCCGGCAGCAGATGGTGGACTTCTTCCATGCCCATTCGGCAGTCGATGAGCCGGATGTGCAAAGTGAAACGGATCGTTACATCGCCTGGCCAGGACAGGCACTGGGGTATAAAGTCGGACAGTTGAAGATCATCGAACTTCGAGAGCGGGCGAAGAAAGAGCTTGGCGGCAGGTTCGATCTGCGCAGCTTCCACGACGAAGTACTCGACGCGGGCGCTCTGCCGCTTGATGTTCTGGATGAGAGGATAACGGAGTGGATCGGCGGGCAACAGAAGTCAGCCAAGATGTCTCAGAAAAACTGAACCACAGAGGGCACAAGATTGTTCCGTGTCCTCTGTGGTTGATTGAAATTACGCTGATTTCTTCTGCGCCTGCTGCGCCATCTGTGCGTAGAACTTCTTCTCGCCCTCTTTCATTTCTTCGATCGAGACGTCGCGGACGTGAGTCGCCAAGGTCCAGTGGTGGCCGAAAGGATCGACAAAGCTGCCCATGCGGTCGCCCCAGAACATATCCGTGACCGGCATCTGCTGCTGGCCACCGGCATCCAGGGCACGCTGGAACCCCTTGTCCACATCTTCGATGTACAGGTACAAGCCGCCAGTCGTTCCGCCCAGACTTTGCGGGGACTTGTTGCCGAATGCGGGATTTTCGTCACTCAGGAAAATCATTGAGTCGCCGATCCTGAGCTCGGCATGTCCAATTTTGCCATCCGGGCTGGTCATGCACACGGCTTCCTCGGCACCTAATGCCTTTTTGTAGAAATCAATCGCCTGCCGGGCGTTGCGCACGTGCAGCGCGGGAGTAACAGTGTGAAACCCTTTGGGACACGGTTCAGTAGCTTTCACGATATCCTCCTTGAAAAACAATCAGAATGGAATTACCAGAGAGTGGCTTCGCATTATTCTAGCCGTCAAGCGATACGCGAGGTCGTTAATTTTTGTAAAAAGTTAGGGACTAGGGCTGGGGTGGGCGGGGCACAGCATTGGGCGGCGGGAATTGCCCTTCCGGCGGGCGAGGCACTTGAGGATTGTTTTGCTGCGGTGCAGGATTGTTCTCGTCGGTTACTGGTTTGTTGTTGCGATACCTGAGCACAATCGGGCCACCCTGACGACGCCGGGCCTGCTGAATAGTTTCCAGATTGGCTTGTGTATCTTCTCCATTGACGTTGGCCACTTCGCTCAGAGCCATGCCTTTCATTTCGCTGTGGCTGGCGGCACTGACCCGGGCTACAGCGCCGGGAGCTTGCTTGGCATCCGTGTAGAAATTATCCGCAGTTTCTTCGTCACCGTTCATTTCAGAAACGTAGCCCATATTGTTCAAGGAGAAAGGGCTGTAAGGATCCAGCTTGTAGGCTTGTTCGAAATAGCTGCGCGCCTGCTGGGGTTGGTTGCGATTCAGCGCAAAGACGCCCTCCAGATTCAGCCGGGCTGCGCGGGCCGCTTCACTGTTCTCGGTCTGCATGCGGCGCTCGACCGCACGGGCGTTGTTTTCGGCCACGTTGCTGATTCCCTTTCCGCGCCAGTGGGGATCGAGTGCAACCACGATGGAGTCAGAAGAATGCAGGTTCGCAGCCTCGTTGTAGTAGCGCAGCGCGGACTCGAGATTGCCTTCTGCCTCCATGGTGTAGCCGAGATTATTCAAGGTGAACGGGCTACGCGGATCAAGCGCCAAAGTTCGCGTCAGCGTTTGTTCGGCCTCGGCTGTGCGGCCCTGCCCTAATAAATTCATGGCTTCTATGTTGCCGCGATTGATCTGCAACTCTTTGTTGCCCACAAAATCGGTGGCGGCCCGGAGTTTCTGGCCTTTCAAATCCGGTACAGTGGACTGCGCAATCGTGGTGTCGGAAGTATGTTGAGCGGCGAGTTCGTAATAACGTTCGGCGCGATCGAGCTTGCCTTGCAGCTCGGAGACGTAGCCCAGATTATTCAGCGTGAAAGGGTCGTCCGGGTCAATGAGATATGCCTTGTAGAAAATTTTTTCCGCCTGCTCGACGCGATGCCTTTTGAGCGCTTTGACCCCTTCCTGGTTCAACTTCTGGACCGGAGTGGGCTTGGTCCTTTTGGGAATTTTGATTCGCACGTCGGCGGCATTGGCACTCACAGTGCCAATAAACATAGCCACGCAAATGCTGACCACCCGAATTGTAGGGATGCTGTTCAACTCGAAGTTTGGATGCCTTTTCAGGAGCTTGCGTTTGCTGCTTCCCCGAAACAGAATGGGCAGCTCTGGCCACCGATTGGATGCTTCCGGCATCGTAAGCAGGTCAACTATGCGTATCACTCTGTATGTTTCGATGTTAGTGATTGCGGTATGGGTCAGCGCCCAGTCCATTCAGCCTGTCGAAACTTCCGCATCAGGGGAACCTGGCTCGAAGCCGGCAGCAACGAGCTACGACCCTCTTCTGGACCCACCACCGCTGCCGCACAGCAGCGTGACTCTGATCGGCGGGACGGTTGCGAATATCGACCCCGTGATGAACCGGCTCACGATTCAGCCATTTGGTGACAAGCAGAAGATGCGTATCGCGTTCGACACGCGTACCCAGATACTGGCGGATGGCCAGCCTGTGGCCGAAAGCACATTGCAAAAAGGGCAGCGCGTCTATGTGGACACAATGCTGAATGGCATCACGGTCTTCGCCAAAACCATTCAGGTCGACGCGAATGGTGGCGCAGGCAGCGGGCGCGGGCAAATCGTTGCCTACGATCCCGGTGCCGGAATTCTGACCGTTCGCGACGAACTCTCCGACCGGGCGACGCGCTTTCATCTGAGCCCAACGACGGTGGTCCGGAGTGATGGACAAACGCGTACCACCGCCGACCTTGTTCCCGGCTCACTTGTTTCGCTCACATTCGGAGCACAGGAAAATCGCGATGTGATTCGAGAAGTGTCATTGCTGGCGAAACCCGGATCAACGTTCTCCTTCTTCGGACCAATTACCTACGTGGATCTTTCAAGGAAGCTAGTGGCAATCGATAACCAGAATGATGATAAGAATTATGAAATTCACCTCACCGCGATTCCGCGCACTATGCTGCGGGACCTGCATGAAGGCACAGTCGTGGGCGTCTCCGCGGAATTCAACGGGTCTGAATACGTGGCTCGTGATCTGACGGTTTCACAAGGTCAGCATCAACACTGAGTTATCCTTCTTACCCGCACACGAACACTGCGTTGTGTGGGCCACCGACAATCGCGATAGCATCAGATTCATTCAAGGAGCTTTTTATGTCTGAAGAAGATATTGGCGCCGAGTACCTGGCGGACGCTCTACGAAATTTTCGGAGCTACAAGAAACTTGCTGAAGAGGCGCTAAGTCAAATCAGCGATGCAGACGTCTTTCGCCTCATCGATCCGGAGGCAAATAGTATTGCGATGCTTATAAAGCACATGGCGGGAAACATGCGGTCACGCTGGACCGACTTTCTCACGAGCGACGGAGAAAAACCGGATCGCCATCGGGATCGAGAGTTCGAGATGGATCCCGGCACGACTCGCGTTCAGGTCATGCAATGGTGGGAGAACGGGTGGCAATGCGTTTTCTCAGCAATTTCTCCACTGAAACCTGCTGACCTTACGCGGACGGTATTCATTGCCGGCCGGGAGCATACGGTGATGCAGGCCATCACGCGCCAGTTGTTACACTATGCCGGACACGTGAATCAGATCGTCATGCTCGCGAAACATTTTCGCGGCTCGGAATGGAAATCGCTGAGCATTCCTAAAGGGAAATCAGAAACGTTCGCCCGTGCTTTTGAACAGAAGCATGCCGCGAGATCACAGGTGTAACCAGGAACCTCCCCACTAAAGCCACAAGCTGATGGGAATGCGCCAGCCTTTAGGTTAGCTCGCAACAGACGCTCGCAAACTTGGGCCACCATTGTTATGCAGCTTGCGATGAGCCTGGGGCGTGGCCCATCACGCTTTCCTGCATGGCCTGTTCCAGTACCTGGTCCTGTTTCTCGAACATCCAGGTGACGCTGTTCTTGGCGTAGTGCCACAGAGTGGAAAAATCGGTTTGATACCAGCAGCAGCCGGTCATTTGGGGCGAGAAACCGACGTAGAAGCGGAAGCGTAGGTGAACATCAAGCGGTGATACCAGCGCGGCCGCGGTCATGCGGTGATTCCCCTCGATGATCGTAAGGGGGCTGCGCTCGTCTACGCCAATCAGCAGGACCGAGGTGCGCGCGCCACCGCCCGTTTCGGTTAACTCCGCGCTCAACGACAGCAACTTGGACACAAACGCGTCGGATGAACGGGAGAGAATGCGACTGCGAATGCGTTCTGCCGTATCGAGGAAGGAGTAACTCCGGTCCGCATGCTTTCGCCAGTGGTTTCGGGGAAAAACCCGGATACGCTGCAGATCGCTGCTCTGCAGTTCGACCTCCCACCATTCGGTGTTGCCGGGTAGTTCGCGCCACAATCGCCCGCGACGGCGGTACAAAAGCGCGCGACGTAATTCATTGTCCTGTGGATTGTTAAGGTCGGGATTCGTCACCAATTCCAGAAAGCGCTGGCGGTAAGGCCGGAATTCCGGATAGTGAAACTCGCCTTTGAGGAATTCTGCAATGACCTCGTCTTCGCTCAGCTGACGCAGCTTTACTACACCGCTCGAGGTTGATGGTGCGGTAACCACCACCGGCCAGGGAAAACGCGTCGCCAACTGCACGCGAAGGAATGGGATTGAGACCAGCACCAGCAGAATGATCATTAACACTGCGCGCACCATGATCACATCATGCAGGTTGTCATGAACGCGGTATATCCCGACAAATACCGCTCCACTCAAGGCGAGTTGCAGCCAGCTGACAT
>JAFAGX010000467.1 GCA_019237515.1 Acidobacteriaceae bacterium | reverse complement strand
ACCAGCTTGCCGTATACGTAGCCAATGGGCAACAGCAATGCCCCACCAACGGCGAATCCGAGAACAGCGCCTAGAACGCCGCCGCGCAGCAGCCAGTCGTCCATGACCACCAGCCAGCCGACTCCCACCATCGTTCCCCAACCCAAGGTGAAGTAGTCGATGACTCGAAGTTTGCGGGCGAGTTGCGCCATAAGTTAGAAGAGACAGATCAGCTCAAACAGCAGATTTGCAGCCAGCAGGGAAGTGATCTCGCCATTGTCATAGGGAGGCGAAACCTCGACGAGATCGCAGCCAGCAATGTTCAAGCCCTTCAGAGTGCGTACTAGCTCTACGATCTGTGCGCTCGAAAGGCCGCCAATCTGCGGCGTTCCCGTGCCTGGAGCGAATGCGGGATCGACCACATCGATGTCCAGCGTGATGTATACAGGGCGATTGCGGAATTTTTTTAGGTAGCGCTCAACTAGTTGAGTGCCGTGCTGGTGGAACTGTTCCGAGGTGACGATGTGAATGTCATGTTTTCGCGCAAACTCGAAATCGCTATCCGAATAAACCTGGCCGCGCAACCCGATCTGCATTCCATATCCTTTCGCGATAAGCCCTTCTTCCACGGCATACTTCACCGGCGTGCCGTGGGAGTGAGGGCTGCCGAAGTATCCGCCCCAAGTGTCGCCATGCGCATCCAGCTGAATGAAGCCAACGGGGCCGAATTGTTTGTGAATCGCTCTCAGAATCGGCAAGAGGATTGAATGGTCGCCGCCCACGCAAACTGTTCGAGTGTTACTGCTCAGCACGTCTCCAAGCTGCTTTGTGATGCGGTTGTAGGTGTCCTCGATGGACAAAGGGTTAATGGACAAGTCGCCGAAGTCGGCAATGCGCCATTTCGCAAAGGGATTGATCTTGAGCACGGGGTTCCATGGACGGATCATGGCTGACTGCACGCGAATGTTGCGAGGACCGAAGCGAGAGCCCGGACGATAAGTCGTCCCGCCATCGAAAGGAATGCCAATCATTGCGATGTCAAGTTCGTCAGCATCCGTTATATGCGGCAAGCGCATGAATGTAGGGACGCCCGAAAAGCGAGGGAAGACTAGGGCATCAACAGGTTGGGGATGAGGTTTCGTGCTCTTCTTGGGCTTCATTGGGGGCGAATTATAAAGCATCAGGATCGAGCTCTGTTCCGGCGACTCTACGAGGCAGAAGACGAGGTGTTAGCTGCCCAGATTGGCAATGAGAAAAAGTAACAAATCATACTAGCGGTGCTGTTTCGAAGCCTTTTCGCCGTTGCTCGCTGTACCGCTGTAGAGCGTTCTTGATGATCGGATACGCTTCTGCAGCTGCGCGGATTTCGTCTACCTCGACGGCTTTTCCCTCCAGCTGCTTATAATCCTGAAAAAATCTGCGCAGCATCAGCATGCGATGTGCGGGCATTTCGCGGGCCTCGTGATAGCCGTTGAATTCCGGGTCGTTGGTTGCCACGGCAATGATCTTATGGTCTTTCTTGCCCTGATCAACCATCGTCATCAGCCCGATAGCGCGGGCATGAATAATGGTCAGCGGAACCACGGCTTCCTGGCAAAATACCAGAACATCGAGCGGGTCATCATCGTCCGCGAGTGTCTGTGGAATAAAACCGTAGTTTGCCGGATAGTAGACCGCCGAATAAAGCACGCGATCCATCTTGATCAGCCCACTGGCTTTGTCGAGTTCGTACTTCACACTGGACCCGGACGGAATCTCGATGACCGAGTTGAATTCTTCCGGGAGTTTGTCACCCGGTGTGACGTCGTGCCAGGGATGGATCATGTGTGCTTCCTCCCGCCCCAAATATCTGCCGAAATCAGATGCAAAAGTCGCCCCTGCGTGACACCTAAGTTACACGAGAACCTGCAATCCTGGCGCTTGACCGCGATAAACATCAGGCATAGTGTTTTGTAAGAAGGTGGGGGGTGTATGTCTAACGAAACCAGCAAATATCTCAAGTTCGGCGGAGCGACCGCTGTCATCCTGTTGGTTCTCGGATATCTGGCATACACCGGCGTGCAGGAAACCAAGAGCTATTACGTCACCATAAAAGAACTCCACGGGATGGGGGACAGCGCGTACACAAAGCGGCTTCGGGTCGCGGGGAACGTTCAGCCAGGCTCGATCAAGCGCACGGGCACGAAAGTCGAATTCATGCTGGTTGAAAATGATCAAGTTCTGCCGGTCGTTTACAGCGGAACCGAGGCCCCACCGGATACGTTTAAGGACAACTCCCAAGCCTTGGCGGACGGCAGTTTCGGACGCGATGGCGTTTTTCACGCCAAGCAGCTTCAGGCCAAGTGCGCGTCTAAATACGCTCCTCAGCAAAACTCGCCTTCAACGACGCCAGCTAAGAGCATGACCGAAATGCAAAACGGAAGCCCGACAACTATTCCTAACTAGGATTCGCATCCTGCGAAACGTCGCCGAGAGGGCTGCATGCGTCTTTTCACTGAAGCGCGGCCGACCAACTGCCCGTTCCCCCGTTCAGAAGGCAGGATCCAGCGGCTGCAGTGTAGTTTCCCAAAGCAGAGGTGAACGCCTGGTTGGCTGTACCGGTCATATGGATGGAGCTCTGTATTTGTGTGAGCTGCAGGGTAAGAGAATTCCCCTTTACGATTCCCGCCATTGAAGCCTCAGTGCCGCAGCTCGCGGCGCCACTCAGGCTGACCTGACCAGTGACATTGATTC
>JAFAGX010000465.1 GCA_019237515.1 Acidobacteriaceae bacterium | reverse complement strand
AAATTGAGAATCCGCGCTTCCTCTTGGGTCATCGAGCGGAGATACTTACGCTCAAACTCCCGACGAAGTTCTTGGATCTGTTCCAAGATAAAATTGCGGTCTTCCAGCGTCATCTGCACACAAGGGGACTCAGGCGGCGTTCGGTAGCTTTTCAGAGCTAAGCGCGGCAGAGTCCCCAACGCCGTACAGCGACTAGAGACTACGAAATGTCGTGTGCAGCGTACAAGCGCCAAGGTGCGCCACATCCAACTTGCGTCGGCTTACGTTTTCCGTTGCGGTACTCAATTGACGAAACATCCCATATCACTCAAGTGCTTTCGGCCAGCATCTACAGCATCTCTGTGTTGCCAACATCACTTGCAAACCGATCCTGATGCGTTCCATCTAAATATTTAGCGTTTAAAACCGCTCGGCCCGTTTGTTGCGGGGCGAGCCAAGGAGCATCTCACTATGCCGCAGCCCAGAACTGATGTTGACATTCTCATCGTAGGCGCCGGGCCGGTTGGACTGTTTCTCGCTAACGAATGTGCTCGTCGAGGGCTGCGGTTCCGGATCATCGAATCGAAGCCGGGTCAGTCGGAACATTCCAAGGCTCTCGCCATTTTCCCCCGAACCATGGAAATCTTTGACATGGCGGGCGTGGTCTCTCCTTTTCTCGAAAGAGCCAATCGCGTTACCGAGGTTGCCATGATCACCCACGGCCGCCGGCTCGCTCACATGCACTTCGAACCTGACCAGAGCCCTTATTCTTTCGTCTCCATGGTTCCGCAGGACGTGACGGAAAAGCTGCTCGTCGAGGAGTTGCAAAGAAGAGCAGGCTTTCCAGAATACGAGACCACATTTATTTCAGCCGAGCAGCAAGGCAATTCCGTGATTGCCACCCTCGATCACAAAGGCCAGCAATCGAAGTGCACAGCTTCATTTGTCGTCGGCTGCGATGGTGCTCACAGTGCTGTTCGCCACGCACTCAATATTCCATTTGAGGGCGGAGAGTACGCGCCATCCTTCGCACTGGCGGACATCGAAACGAACGCGACTCTTCCTTCTACTGAAATGCAGATCTGCCCCAGCGAATTCGGCCCGCTCGCCATCTTTCCGATGAGCGCGACTCGGCGACGAATCGTGGCCACGGTCGATCACGCCGATAATGACGCGCCGTCCCTTGATCTTGTGCGCCGCCTGCTTGCTGAACGAGCACCGAAGGAAATCGAAGCGCTGTCGCTGAACTGGAGCAGCTACTTCCGCATCCATCACCGGCACGCCAAGACGCTGCGCGGCGGACAGATGTTTCTGGCTGGCGACGCCGCACATATCCATAGCCCCTTCGGCGGGCAGGGGATGAATACCGGTCTGCATGACATCTGGAATCTCGTCTGGAAGCTGGATTTATTTCTGCGGGGCCACGGCAACCAGCAACTGCTTGATAGCTATAACGAGGAGCGCCTTCCCATAATCAAGAGTGTCATCGAAACCACCGATCAGATGACCAAGGCATTGGGCACCCCCAATAAGTTCGCCCAACTGTTGCGGGACGCAGTGATTCCGATGGTCTCGCGCCTCGCGCCGTTCCAGCACGCCTTTGTGCAGAGGCTGTCAGAACTGGGCATCGCTTATCACGGAAGCCCGATTGTCGAAGGACCGGGTAAGCGATATTTCGATGATTCGATCCGAGGAGGGAAGGGCATCTGTAGTCGTTTCTTGCTCGTGCTCGAATATGAAGCTAAGCCGTCAGCCAAGGAAGCAGCGAAGCAGCTCGCCGTCTCGTTCAAGGACGTTTTAGAACTCCGTTCCGGAAGGCAAAAAGGAATCACCCTGGTTCGGCCAGATGGGTACATCGCATACGCTTCGCATGAGGACAGTGCTACCGCGTTGAAGCACGTTCGAGTTCTTCTAGAGCGCCAGACGACGGCCGAAAGTACCCTCGCAACCAAGTCAGCTTGAGAACAGCAAGCAGGCAAGAAGTTGGCGAACCCCCGGTTTGAGCTGGTAACTAACTTCTTAATCTTTTGTCATTCCGAGTCGTCCGTAGCCGCTTGCGGTGAGGACGTGCGAGGAATCTGCTTTTCGTTGGCCCAATTAAGCGAATGGCGTCCATTGAGTTTCGACCTTCGGCGGGTGCATCAAGGTTTGGAATACCACGCAGTATTGCTCCGTCTTTTCCTGCAAGGCCTTGAGTTGCTCGGGAGTCGCTTGCGGCGCTTTGATATCGAATTCCACGTTGATTGATTGAAAGCCAACCGGCACGTCTTTGGAAAGCCCCAGAGTACCTTGCAAATCCATATCGCCTTTCGCGGTTACTTCAATGTGTTCCGTTGGAATTCCCATCGCTTTCGCGACCAGCTGGCAAGTGAGCTGCGCGCACGCGGCGAGCGCTCCAATCAGAAGATCACCGGAGCAAGCCGCCGTGCCGCTTCCGCCGACTCCTTTGTGGGCCTGCGCCTCATAGATTGCGCGGCCAATATCCACAGAGCAACCCAGTGGCGTGGCCGTTTCGCTTCCCTTCGCCGTGATCGTGATGCGCGAGCTTGCGGGATCGCGCCGGTACTGCTCTTTGAATGGCTTTTGTAGTGACCTGATATCCATGAATCCCCCCAAATTAATTTTATTGAGAATCGCAATAGAGAGTTACACGCCGAACTTGTCTCGATAAGCGCTTGGCGAAACTCCTGTGTGTCGTTGAAACAGCGCGCGGAAGAACGCGACATCCTGGTACCCCACCGCGTCACTGATCTCCTGCATGGTGCGATGATTGTTTTCCAGCAAGCGCTTTGCTGCCGCGACCCGCAGCTTCTGAAGATAAATCAGCGGACTGTCGCCCGTCGCCTGCTTAAATCGCCGGACGAAATTACGCATGCTCATTCCAGCGCGATGCGCCGGTGCCTCCAATGGAAACGTCCGATGAAAATTTTCATGTAGCCAATCCTGCGCGACAGAGATGGCGCCATCGTTGTGCTCAGTCTTCAACGGGATCACCGCAAATCCTGCCTGCCATGCCCGAGGGGTTTCGATCAGTAGCGCTTTTGAGCTTTGCATGGCTACGTCGTGCCCACAGAATTTCTCTACTAAGTAAAGACTGAGATCGAGCGCAGCATGCACGCCCCCTCCACAGTAAAAACCGCGGTCCTCCGTGACCATGAGTTCGGGCATCCACTTCACCTTGGGATATTTCTCACGAAACCTTTCCGCCAGAGCCCAATGCGTTGTGGCCCGTTTGCCATCGAGCATCCCCGTCGCAGCAACCAGGCCCACACCGGAACAGACGCTCGCGACCGCCGCCCCGCGCTTATGCCACCTCTTCAACCATGGCACCACCGGCGCATTTCGCTCCACAACATCGTCCAGGCTCAGACCGGTTGTTGGAATGAAAATCAGGTCAGTATGACGAACCTTCTCGATCGTGGTCATGGGCTTGATGTGAATTGGGCCATCGCAGAGAACTGGCCGCCCTGTCGCCGACGCGGTCGTGACGCGAAACCGAGCATGCTCCGGCTTACCTGTAAGCACGTTCCACAACGTTCCCGCATGGCGAAACACTTCCATCGGGCCGACTGCAGTCGAGGAAAACGTCTCGTCGAGAAATAGCACCGTTACATCAATCATGAAAACCTCGGAGAACTCATGTGGCGTAATAACCTACATACAATGGCATATCTGCCATCTTGTGACAAGTCCATTTGCACGATATTTTCAGCCATCGAATAGAAATTCTGCGGAGAAACGAGGAACAAACATTATGGTAACTGCTCAGAAAGTACCTGCGATCGTCAACGGGGTAAATGTTGACGATCTTTTTACAACTATCGATGCCGTCAAAGCCACTCCTTCCATCGCGAAATTCAGGTTTCGTATCCAGAACCAATGGCAAGGAGCGAGCCGCAACCACTCGATTGTGAATACTTTTGAGGGTGCTGGTCGGCAGCACTCGCGGACAACGCCCTTTGTTCTGGAAGCGGACGAACCCCAGGTTCTGCTTGGCAAAGACAGCGCTGCCAATCCGGTCGAGCACCTGCTGCACGCTTTGGCATCGTGCTTGACCACGTCCATGGTCTACCACGCAGCAGCACGCGGCATTCAGATTGAGGAAGTGGAGTCGTCGTTAGAAGGCGACATTGATTT
>JAFAGX010000295.1 GCA_019237515.1 Acidobacteriaceae bacterium | reverse complement strand
CTTCCCACCGTGCCCCCCAAGCCATGAATAGGTGGCGACCACAACTGGTCAAGGCGCGGGCCTAGCGCCTGTCGCTCATTGCCAACCTCACCTCCCGTGGGATAGCTCGCCGGCAGCGTCGTCTGCAGACTGTTGTCGTCATAGTTCTGCACCTGGTCGTAGTAACGCATGTAAGTTTCGTAGAAAATTCCGTAGCCCGCGCGTACCACGAAACGGTCCGTTGGGAACGGCCGCCATGAAAGACCAATGCGCGGAGCAAAATCCTTCTTGTCACGCGGCCCAAGAGTGTTCGTGATGCAGCAGTTAAGGAAAGCCGGATTCAACTTGACCGGCGGGTTCTGGGCAGCCGCGGTGGCGTAAACGCCTTGCACGAAGCTCTTGTTCACCCAGTCGAGGCTTCCTCCGTTAGCTGGATCAAATCCCCAACCGCTGTTGTTGATGCTGTGAAAGGCAGGTGGCAGTTCGTAACGCAGACCCAAATCCATAGTCAGGCGGGGGGTGACACGAATGTCATCCTGCGCGAAGAAGTTCCAATTGGTGGCGAAGGTGTGCAGATAATCCACGCCGAGCGGGTATGGCCCGGAAAGATTGCTGGGATCGCTCAACAGCAGGTCGGCGATTGAATTGCCGAGTCCGGGCCCGAGAGCGGAACCAGATCCGATGTTGCAACCCGAGTCTCCGCGGTTGCAGTTCGCCGTGTATTGACCATTGAAATTAATGGTTCCAGTGCCCAGGAAATTGTCCTCTTCGAATTGCCGCAGGCGGCGAATATCTACGCCAAAAGTAACAGCATGTTTGCCGCGAATCAGTTTCAGGTTTTCGATCAGCTGGTAGGTTCCGCTTTTAGTGTTAGTTCCATTGTTGCCATTGCCGAGGTGAGGATAGTTCTGGCCAGGACTGATGTTCGGCAGACCGTACAATGCGGGTGTTGCAGGAGCATTGGCAAATCCGAGATTCGCCTGAAGGTTTTCCCCGAACGCCGTGATGGCATCGGTGGCGAAAAATAAATGGTTGTAACCGATGCGCAGGGTATTGATCGTGGTGGAGTTGAAGGCGCGTTCCCAGTTCAGGCCGAAAAGCTGCGCTCGGCTCAAGTTCTTGGACCCGTTGTAAAACAGCAATCGAGGATGCGGTTCGATGTCTCTTCGTATATTCCCGGTGAAGTAAAGCCGGTCTTTGTCGCCTAGATTCTCGTCCACGCGGAAGGTCTCGTTGTCGGTCGTGATGGTATCGAGGACCTGCGCCAGATAGTTATTGCACGGCATTGTGCAGTTGATGTTGGGCAAGGGATAGAGATTCGCGAGTTTCTGTCCCATGGCGTTGATTTCGCCGGACGGGATTCGGTTGCCAGTATAGGGTTTCCGCGTCGTTGCATCGCAAGTTGGAGTGCAAACCGTTGTGGTCGGGTCATAGAGCGCCCAAGGCCAGTCAGAAAAATCGCCAGACCGCTCTTTGGCAGTCGGAACTTGTATCGGATTTTCTGTCGGGGACGTGTGTTGCCGCCCGCCATCATAGGCGAAGAACCAGAACGTCTTGTTTCGTCCGTCGTAGAGTGCAGGGATTCTGAATGGTCCGCCGACCGTGCCGCCAAACTGGTTCTGCTTGAATGGCGCCACCTTCGGCACAGGAGCCCCCAGATAGGCATGCTGATACCCCTGCAGCGGACTTTTGGGATTGAACGCGTCATTCTGGATGTACTCGTACGCCTGCCCGTGCAACTGGTTCGTGCCGGACTTGATAGCCAAATTGACCTGGCCGGCGCCTTGTCCATACTCGGCGGAGTAAAGGCCGGTTTGCACTTTCAATTCCTGAATGGAGAACTCTGAAGGGATGCCTGAGGAAGTGGCGAAGAAGTTGTCGGTGTCAACAACGCCATCCACCATAAAATTGATTGACTCCGGACGTTCGCCGTTCAGGCTGACTTCTGTGAAGGAATTGTTCAGGCCATGGTTTGCCCAGTAGAGTTGCGAACCACCCGTGACATTTCCGGCGCCAGCGACCAAGCCCAGAAGATTATTGAAATCACGGCCGCTCGAAGGCAGTTCGTCAATTGCCTTCTGATCCAACACATTGCCGGTGGTGGTGTTGTCCGCCTGCACCATTTGAGCGTCTGCCACCACTATCACCGTTTCGGTGATGGTGCCGACCTGCAGGGTGAAGTCCTGCCGGAGATTCTGATCCACTTCGAGAATCAGGTTCCCGCTGACCTCCGTTTTAAAACCATCACGCTCAACCTTCACCTGGTATGTACCTGGAGCTAGGTTGACGAATACGTAGTCGCCGCCAGTGTTGGTAATGAAGTGCTCGGTTACGCTGGTGTTGAGGTTCGTCGCTGTTATGTTCGCCGCAGCGATTGCGGCGTGAGAAGGATCCTGCACATGCCCGAGAATCGTCCCTTGTGAATTCTGGCTAGAAGCAGGGACGGACGCAAAACCGACGAGGAAGAATATTCTCAGCAGCACCGAGAGAATGAACTTCTGCCCGGGGGCGGCTGTTCTTTTCATACCCCCTCCCGCTTTCGGGACGATCAACGAATCTGGACTTTCGAGGAACTTGCAACCCGTAACGCTATGAAAGCTGGAGAAGCATTGTCAAGATGGAAACATTGTTGGTTAGTGATGCAGGTCACGAAACTTTGTGATGTACATCACAGATATTCGTGATCCCTTCTCTATTACGCTCTGAACCAAGTTCTCGTCATCGCGTGCTTTCAAAATGATTGATTCAGTGACCTAAAGGCCTTTCAGAACACCTGACAAACAGCGAAGAAGGGTGCTAAATTCGCTGCTAACGAAACTAGTTTGCCCCTGGTTCGGCATCATCGTGTCTGAGGCCGATCGGCTACGAGTTACAAACATGAGTTCTCGCCGACCGCTTGTGCTTCACATTAATTGCCTGGGGACCGTAGCGCGACCCCAGTTGCGCACTGGTCTGCCTCGCGTCTTGTGGTTGGCGAGTATCGCTGGTCTGCTGGTTACCGTCTCAACGGTTGCCATGCACGCACAATCACAAGCGCCACAGTACGTCACACGGGTTTGGCACACGGAAGAGGGTTTGCCGCAAAACTCTGTAAACGCGATGCTGCAGGACCATCGCGGCTATATCTGGATAGGCACATTCGGGGGTTTAGCGCGCTTCGATGGGGAGCGCTTCACGGTTTTTAATTCCGCGAATACACCCGGCTTCGGTAGCGATCAGATCTTTTCTCTCTATGAAAGTCGCTCGGGCGCATTGTGGATCGGCACCGTGGATAACGGGCTCATTCGACTTCAGGAAGGGATTGCGACCACGTACACCGAACGCGATGGTTTACCAAACAGGTGGGTCAATTCGATCCGCGGCGACCTCGAAGGGAATGTCTGGATCAACACTGCGGAGGGCGGTGTAGCGCATATCGTCGGCGCTAAGTTGGAAGCTTATCCCAACCACCGCGGAAGAGCAGTGCGAGAATTCTTTCTGCAGGCGCAAGATGGAAGCATGTGGTTCCGTTGCGGGCAAGATGTGGTTCGTTTCGCCGCCGACGGCTCAACCGCGACGCTCCACTCCAATGAGCCAAGTGTTTTTTTTGTACGCGAATCGCGCGACGGAAGCGTCTGGATTGCCTTGCGTGACCAATATCGTCTCGTGCGTTATTACCACGGCGTATTCTCGGATGTTCCTCTGCCCTCGGTCAGCCCCTCTCGGTTGACGGGTGATCTTCTTTTATATTCGTTTGCTATGACGGTGGACCCGGATCAGCAGTTGCTACTGCTCACGCCAGCCGGGCTGGTGCGGATCGCAGACGGCACGCTCAGCCCTCCCGAAGCACTACCGTTACCAGCGCAACCGGGTGAATCGCTCAAAATACGCAGCCTGCTGGTAGGTCGCGAACGCAATTTGTGGATTGGAACCATTGGAGAAGGGCTGATTCGTCTCCGGCGAGCCCCTTTGACAGCCTACGGAAAAGACGAAGGTCTCTCGGACTCGAACTTCAGCAGTGTGTTTCAGGACAGGCAAGGCCGAATCTGGCTGGGCGGAGATTACCTCTATTGGTTCGACGGGCGTGGCTTTCACCAGTTCCCTCACATGACGAATCTTCTCAGCATTGCCCAGACACGCGATGGCGACCTGTGGTTTGGCGGGTACGGGGGCCTGTATCGCCTTCGTTCTGGTGTGCTGAGCAACTTCAAGGTTGATGCACCTGCCGTGAAAATCATTTTTGAGGACCGCGAAGGCACGCTCTGGATCGGTGGGTTGAGGGAAGATCGTCCCGGCGGCTTATATCAGTTTCGTGATGGAAAATTGGAGCAGGTCCCCGGCATCTCCGATGTGCGGGCAATCACCGAGGATCGAGACGGCGGCCTATGGCTGGGCGGCCTCGAAGGACTCAGGTACATACAGGGCAGCAAAAGTGTGACCTATAACCGGAACCAAGGCATGTCGAGCAACTCTGTATATGACATCCACCAGGATTCGACGGGCACTCTCTGGGTTGCGACGTACGGCGGAGGATTAATCCGTTTTCGCGACGGCCGATTCAAGGCGATCACCACGCAAGACGGTCTGCCCGACAACTTGCTGCTCGGCATATTGGAGGATGGCGAGGGCAATCTCTGGTTCAGTTCCAATCAGAGTGTGTTTCGGCTCAGTTTAAAGGAGCTAAATGACTTTGCCGACGGGAAAGTCCCTTTTCTTTCGCCGGTATCGTATGGAGCCGCGGAAGGCATGAGAAGTACGGAATCCAATGGCGGAAATCCGGGAGGCTGGATAACCAGCGATGGGCGGATTTGGTTTCCCACCTTGCGCGGCGTGGTGGCGATCGATCCGGCTGCTGGCAATCGGTTTCCGCCCCCGGTCGTGGTGGAGGAGGCGTGGGCGAACAAGTTCGCGTTAATTGGGAGTCGGCGCACCACTGTACCGGCCGGCAGTAACACATTCGATTTTCGATTTACAGGCCTTAGTTTTTCGGCTCCGCAAAAATTGCATTTCAAGTACCGGCTTGAACCTTTTGATAAGGACTGGGTGAACGCCGGCTCGCACCGAACTGCGCACTACACGAACATGGATCCCGGAGAGTACTCGTTCCATGTGCTAGCGGTAAACAATTTTGGCGTTTGGAGTGATCAGGAAGCGATTGTGCGATTCGTGCTGTTGCCGCACTTTTACCAGACGAATTGGTTTCGCGTAGTGTGCATCGCGGTATTTCTGACGGCGATCTGGGGAATACATCGATTGCGGATGCAGCAACTGGCGCAGCAATTTAATTTGACGCTGGAGGCGCGCGTGGCCGAACGGACGCGCATTGCCCGCGATCTCCACGACACTCTGTTGCAGAGTTTCCAGGCACTGTTGCTGCGTTTTCAGGCAGTCATTTACATGTTGCCCGAGCGTCCGGCAGATGCTCGTACAAGCCTCGAAGATGCTGTGGATCAGGCTTCTCAAGCGATTACCGAAGGACGCGATGCGGTAGGTGGGCTACGCACATCCACTATCGAGAAAAATGATCTGGAAGTTGCCATAAGGACCATCGGAGAAGAACTTGCAGCAGCCGAAAGCGGCCAAACCTCTACTCCATTTCAAGTGCTGGTCGAAGGTACAGCGCGAAATCTGCATCCAATTCTGCGGGACGAAGTTTACCGGCTTGCGTCAGAGGCGCTGCGAAACGCGTTCCGACATGCCGCAGCACACCGAGTAGAAGTTGAGATCCGCTACGGCGAAAAATATTTTCGGCTTCGAGTTCGAGATGACGGAAAGGGGATTCAACCTGAGATTCTGCGCGCAGACGGACGTGAAGGCCACTACGGCTTGCACGGCATGCGGGAACGGGCCAAACTTGTGGGTGGTGAACTGACCATCTGGAGTGAAGTGGATAGCGGTACGGAGATTGAGCTGATTATTCCCGCATCCCGAGCATACGCCAAGCCCATTCGAAGGTTCTGGTACCTTGGAAAGAGATCCAGGACAGAGGCTGATGTGAAGGAAACCATCAACCGTGAGTGAGAAGCCAGGTCAGATTCGAATTCTTGCAGTTGATGATCATGCTCTGGTGAGACAGGGCATAGCCGTACTCGTTCGCACTCAGCCGGACATGACGATGGTCGCCGAAGCGTCGAATGGTCGCGAGGCTATCCAGCAGTTCCGAACCCACCATCCTGACATCACGCTGATGGACCTGCAAATGCCGGAGATAAACGGCCTTGATGCCATCATGGCGATTCGCGGAGAATTTCCTGGCGCGAAAATCATCGTCCTCACGACCTACAAGGGAGATGTACAGATAGTTCGTGCCCTCAAAGCAGGAGCCCAAGGTTACCTGCTAAAAAACACCTTTCACAAAGAGCTCGTAGAAACCATCCGAGCGGTTCATGCTGGCAAAAAGGCGCTCTCTCCCGAAGCCTCTTACGAAATCGCCGAGCACTCGACGGACGACGCACTAACCCCAGCAGAAATCAGCGTGCTACGGTTGATTGCCGCCGGAAACGCCAACAAACAAATCGCCGATCAGCTTTCCATCACCGAAGACACCGTCAAGTGGCGAGTTAAAAACATCCTCTCCAAATTAGGTGCCCACGATCGGACCCACGCTGCCATGATCGGAGTGAAACGCGGCATCATCGAAATGTAGGTGTGCTGCGTACTCCGGCACAATGTCAACCCTCCCCACCCAAAAGATCAATTCGAAACTCCCTTTTGGGTGTGATTTGCTGCCTCACTAAACTCGTGCCCCGCCCTCTAGAGAGCGGATTTCTCGACCTGATCTGGGGTTGTTCGCAAACGTGTCCCAGTTCACAATGATTCACAAATAAAGCAAAACGGGGAGGAGATTATGGGCGCGACCGCTGCTTTCACAGATCCCGCAGGATTCGCGGCAACCACTTTCGCCGGCATGAGTGAGTTTGAAGCTGGTCAGTTCAATCTGGAACCAGAAATCAATTCTGACTGCTTCGAAGGCATCGTCGGCCGGAGCGCCGCTTTGCGAAAAGTGCTGCAACAAGTCGCGATGGTTGCGCCGACGGATTCCACCGTCCTCCTTCACGGAGAGACAGGCACAGGAAAAGAGTTGGTTGCACGTGCCATTCACAACCTTAGCTCCCGCCGTGATCGCCCCTATGTACGTATGAACTGCGCAGCCATCCCTTCGGGACTGCTGGAAAGTGAACTATTCGGCCATGAGCGTGGCGCTTTTACCGGAGCTCTCATCCAACGGAAGGGCCGATTCGAACTGGCGGACGGTGGATCCATTTTTCTCGATGAGATCGGCGATATCAGCCTGGAGCTGCAACCAAAGTTGTTGCGGGCTGTGCAGGAACAGGAGTTTGAAAGATTGGGAAGTACCAGGACGATCCGCGTCAACGTGCGCATCATCGCCGCCACTCATCGCGACCTTGGAGCTATGATTCAGGAACAGAAGTTCAGGGAGGATCTTTTCTATCGCTTCAACGTGTTTCCGATTGAAATCCCTCCTCTTCGCGACCGACGTGAGGACATTCCGCTGCTGGTCAACTATTTTGTCTCGAAGCTATCTCGGCGGATGCAGAAGCAGATTAGATCCATACCAACTCAAGCAATGGAAATGTTGTCGAATTGTCGCTGGAACGGCAACGTAAGGGAGCTGGCAAACTTCCTCGAACGGGCCGTCATTATTACCAGCGGTGAGGAGTTGCAGGTCCCAATGGCTGAGCTTCGCTGCGCTTCTGAGACGGTCAGTATGGCTATCTCAACCTCTAGTTTTGGACAGGCACAATCTAGCGTGATCATCGATGCACTACGAGCTGCATCTGGACGGATCGCGGGTAAGGGGGGAGCCGCCGAACGCCTGGGATTGAAGCGAACTACGCTCCAGAACAAAATCCGTCGCCTCGGCATCACAAAAGCGCAATATCAGAACTAAAAGGCAACGCCTGCAGGTACTAGTCAATACTGTGTTCGCTGATATTGTTGGGGAAGCGGCGCTGCTGGATGAGTGCTCGAAGGGAGTCGTATTTTTTCCACGTGAGCTCAGGGGGCCCAAAAGCGAAGGAAACCGACCGTAAGTTATTGAATGGTCGGGGAGAGAGGATTTGAACCTCCGA
>JAFAGX010000047.1 GCA_019237515.1 Acidobacteriaceae bacterium | reverse complement strand
AAGGCAAGTCATGCTCATTTTCTCTCGGCTATGGGACTGGCGAAGAAAACCCGCAGCGAGTTCGAAACTGCCGTTCGCCTCGACCCCAACAACGTGGAAGCCCGGGCGGATCTGGCCGAGTTTTATGTAGAAGCCCCCGGAATCGTTGGTGGAGGGAAAGACAAAGCCGAAGAGCAAGCCAGCGAAATGGCCAAGCTCGATCCGGCGCAAGGAGAATTGGTCGAAGCCTGGATTGCGGAAAAGAATAAAGACCTTTCCAGCGCCGAAGATCATTTCCGCGCAGCTGTAAGACTGAGTCATGGCAAGCCCGGTGCCTGGCTGAACCTCGCGCAGTTTTACCGCCGCACAGGGCATATGGACAAAATGCAAGATGCCATCAAGCACGCCATCGGTGCCGACGGCAGCAACCGCGTGCTGATGCAGGTGGCTGAGATTCTGAATCGCGACAAAGGGGACCGAGCCCAGGCCGTAGAACTCCTGCAACAGTATCTTTCCAGTCCCACTGTGGAAGACGCTCCGGCATTCAAAGCCCATTATCTTTTGGGAACAATTTACGAAGAGCAGGGCAAGAACGAGGCGGCCGCTCAGCAATATCGCTCGGCGTTGGCATTGGCCAAGGGTTACGCGCTCGCACAGACCGCATTGGATCGCGTGACGCGTGAAATGGCATCGGCACCCACACGCGTAAACTGGCATCCCAACAACTCAGAGTAGAATCTTTCAAATCCACAACAATTCGCTCGAGGTGAACAGATGCATCCTGCTTCACGTCGTTTCTCTTTCGCGTTCCTGACAGTTCTTTTCGTTTTTCAAGGGTTGGTAGCGATCGGCGAACCCGTGCCTTTGAAACGAGTAGTCGAGTTAGCTTTGAGTCACAGCACCAGCGCGGCATCGGCGGAAGCTATGGCACAACGCGCGTATGCCAGCTACCGCGAAGCGCGGAACCAATACTTGCCTACACTGGTGGTCGGCTCGGGATTGGGATACACACAAGGCTACCCGCTTAGCCTTGAAGGTTCTGCACCATCTATCGTGAATACAACGGCGCAGTCTGCGTTGATCAATCCCGCACTGCGCGATTTTGTGCGCGAGGCGCGAACCCAGTGGCAAGCAACTACAGTCCGCAGCAAAGAGGAGCGCGATCAGTTGGTTCAGGATACGGTCTTGAGTTACGCCGAACTGAGCAAATGGGAGTCGCTTCTGGCCCACCTGACTGAGGATTACTCCGCAGCCCTGAAAATGGAGCAGCTCGTCAACGAACGAATTCAGGCTGGAGTGGACAGTCCGCAGGCTCGGACCCAGGCTCGTCTCAACACGGCCCGCGTGTACCTGCACATTGCGCAGGCGCAAGGTTCAATCGATGTATTGCGCGGGCGGCTATCCCAATTAACTGGTCTGCCTCGAGCTTCGATTGAGACAATGCCTGATTCCATTCCCGCTCTCCCCGAAATCAAACAGGATGAGAACCTTGCCGCAAGGGCGCTTGAAGTCAGCCCGGCGGTTCAGATCGCCAGCTTGAATTCGACTGCGCTGAGGTTCCATGCTCGTGCGGAACATCGTACGATGTTGCCGACTATGGACTTTGCCGCACAGTACGCGCTGTTAGCCAAGTTCAACAATTATCAAAATTTCTTCAAGAACGGTTCCTTTCAGCGCAACAACGCCAGCATCGGTGCAGTGATCCGTTTTCCATTTTTCAGTCCCACGCAACGGGCAGCCGCGCGGGCGGCGGACTTCGATGCTCTGCGCGCCAGGCATGATCAGGAAACCGCCAAGAACCAGGTTTCTGAGCAGACCCTAAAGTTGCAGCGATCTGTCGAGCAGCTTGCGGCTTCACAAGATGTCGCAGATCTGGAGTATCAGGTTGCCAAATCAAATCTGGACGCGGTGCAGATCCGGGTCGATTCCGGCACGGCAACCCTGCATGACGAGGATGACGCGCGCAATCAGGCCAGCGAACGCTATGACACCCTGCAAGATACGCGCTTTGAGCTGGAGCGTGCCCGCATAGCCTTGCTGCGGGCTACTGGAGACCTGAATTCGTGGCTAGGGCTCAGCAAGTAGGTAAAGGGTCGTATCTGCCACTCAGCGCATCAAAGTATCCATTCAAGGCAAAGGTGTGGCCGGAAGGAGCTTGGTACCGTTAGACTTAACCTTGGATGTACTCGGCTTCTCAAGAAGCGCATAAAAAATGCTAGGATAAACAACTGAGAATATGCCCTTAAAAACATTGTTTCTGAATCCCCCGTCGTTCGAGAATTTTGACGGTGGCGCGGGATCGCGATGGCCGGCCACGCGTGAAATTGAGTCGTACTGGTATCCGGTATGGCTAGCCTATCCTACCGGAATGCTCGAAGGCGCACGCTTGCTGGATGCGCCGCCCCACTATGTTTCTGCTGAGCAGACCATTGACATTGCCCGCGATTACGAATTCCTGGTTCTATTTACCAGCACGCCAGGATTCCCTGGGGACATCCGCCTTGCTCAGAAAATCAAAGACAGCAACCCGAATATCAAAATCGCATTTGTGGGACCGCATGTCAGCGTTTTGCCAGAGAAGTCGCTGCGCGATTGTTCCGCAATCGATTTTATTGTTCGCAAGGAATTTGATTACGCAACCGTAGAATTTGCCCAAGGCAAGCCGCTCGACCAGATTCTCGGCGTCTCCTATCGCAAGAACGGCTCGGTCATTCACAATGCGGATCGGCCAGAGCTCCAGAATCTCGATTCCCTGCCTCATGTCACGGACGTTTACAAGCGGGATTTAGATGTCACCCGCTACAACGTGCCATTCCTGCTTTATCCGTTCGTTTCTCTGTACACCACACGCGGCTGCCCGGCGCAGTGTACCTTTTGCCTGTGGCCGCAGACATTGAGCGGCCATCCTTGGCGCAAGCGCTCCACCGACGATGTTGCGCGGGAAATGGCCAAAGCCAAGGAATACTGGCCAAATGTTCGCGAATTCTTTTTCGACGATGACACCTTCAACATCCAGAAAGCTCGTACCGTTGAGCTCTGCTCCAAACTCAAGCCGCTGGGATTGACTTGGTCCTGTACCTCGCGGGTAACCACCGATTACGAAACCCTCAAAGCCATGAAGGAAGCAGGATGCCGTTTGCTGATCGTGGGCTTTGAGTCGGGTGATCAACAGATTTTGAAAAACATCAAAAAGGGTGCGACCGTCGAACGTGCCCGCCAGTTCACCAAGGATTGTCACAAGCTGGGCCTGGTGATTCACGGCGACTTCATTCTCGGCCTTCCAGGCGAAACGCGAGACACGATCCGAACCACCATCCAGTTTGCCAAGGAATTGGATGTGGAGACCATTCAGGTCTCCGTCGCACATGCTTATCCCGGAACCGAGCTCTACGACTATGCCGTGAAGAACGGCTTCATGGCTACGGACACCAAGATGGTCGATGAAGGCGGCCACCAGCTGGCGCACATTCAGTATCCGGGATTGCCGGCGGACGATATTCTCGAAGCTGTGCACCGCTTCTATGATGAGTATTACTTCCGTCCTAAAGCGGTGGTGCGCATTCTGAGAAAAGCTGCATTCAACGGTGTGGAACGTAAGCGCCTCTACAAGGAGGCGAAGACCTTCCTCAAGACTCGGGCCATGCGTCACAAGTGGGTAAAAGAGAAGCGCCAGAAGGACGACTCAACAGCCGCCGCCGAGCCGCTCAACGCATAGGAAAGCCGCGTGACCTTTCGGAAGTATCTCGTTCTCGCTGGGGTAGCAGTGTTCGCCGTTACCGGCGACTCGCTGGTGTCACGCGGGATGAAACAGGTGGGCGGTGTCTCGCTCCATCATCTGGCCAGCATTATTCTAGTGGTCACGCGCCCCGAAGTCGCCCTCGGAGTGCTTTTCCTGCTGGCATTCCTGGGCTGCTATTTGACGGCACTGTCCTGGGCCGACCTGACCTATGTGCTGCCGACTACTTCTGTCAGCTTTAT
>JAFAGX010000388.1 GCA_019237515.1 Acidobacteriaceae bacterium | reverse complement strand
CCTCGTCGAATCCGCTTCTGGCCATTTTTACGGGTGTCCACGACGTGGTGGTCAATGCGAATGCTCATGGCACCCGGGGAAGAGGTGTGGTGCACGTCAATTCCGTATCGCTGGATGGAGTGCAGGTGCCGAACTTTATTTTGCAGCTCTTCGTCGAGAAGTACCTGCAGCCGAAATATCCTCAGGTGGGGTTGGATTCTGAGTTCGATCTGCCGGAAAGGATCGACACAGCGACCGTTGGAACGCACAGCTTAACCGTCACGCAAAGATAACTTGAGAGCTAGGCAGCTTGCTTCTCGCCTGGGGCTTTTGCTTCCGGATGCCCGCGAAGCGCTGCGGCATGCTCAATCTGAGCGTTGATCTCCCCTCCGATCAGGAATGCCAGACCGGCCACGTATAGCCACATCAGCAAAATCATGACAGCCGCAAGCGAACCATACGTACGGCTATATGTGTTGAAAAAATGCAGGTACACACGGAAGCCGAATGACGCCGCCAGCCACAGGATCACCCCGACCAGCGACCCGGGAGTAATCCAGTACCAATGCTGTTCTTTCACATCGGGGCCAAAGTAGTAAATCAGGGAGAAAGCCACGCCAAGAAAGAAAAGAATAGCGATCCACTGAACGACTCGCCATCCGACCAAGACGGCGCCGTCCACGCGAGACTGACCAGCGAACAAAGTGGAAAAGTGCCCTCCGACGAGCACCAGCGCCAGGGCGGCGAGCACCAGAATCGAAATGGCGACCGTAAGCCCAAGCGCTTCCGCACGGTACTTCACGAATGAACGCGAGTCGTTAACGCGATAAACGCCGCTCAACGTGGACATCATGGAACTCGTTCCGCCCGAAGCAAACCAGAGCGTCAAAACCAAGCCAAACGTCAGCTTTCCGCCTCCTGTGGCGTGGATAATCTCACGCATAGTCTTCGTAAACAATTGATATGCATCAGGGGGGAGGGCCTCAGAAAGATAGGAAAAGAGGTTATGAGCTAGATCTCTGCGATGAGACGCGAACAGGCCGAACAAAGCGAGCAGGAAAATCATCAGTGGGAAGATCGCCAGAATGAAGTTAAACGCGAGTTCTGCCGCCCGGCCAAGGAGATTATCTTCGTTGACTCCGTTAACAACTTTTTTGGCAAGATCCCTGACTGTAAGTCCACCTAGTTTCCAGATGGATTCGATCTGCTCCCGGGTGCTGAGGTTGGATTTCGCCATGGCATCCATAACTACCCAGAGGTGGTGTTTGGATTCAGACCTAAATACTGGCGTTGCCCCTCACGTGAGCTTCTCACGTGAACCTCCGGTGAATGAGGCATTCGCGCCCAATGCTAACCTAGTCAAGATGTTTCCCATACGGAAGAAAATCGCCGTTGCTCTGGTTTGCTTCTGCAGTGTTTTTGGCAGCGCCGCAACTGGAAAGAATTCAGCCAAGAAATCATCGCAAACCCTGGCAGTCCATTGGCAACCGGCGCGAGTGGTAAACGGATCGCCGATTCTTTTCGAGATAACTTCGCCCCTACACTTAAAAAGCGTTTCCGGAAGGTGGATGGACCATGATGTTTTCTTCTCGTTCGACCCGCAACATCAGGTATGGTTTGGCATCGCCGGTGCCAGCCTCCAAACTCGCTCCAGCAATTACCCAATCACTGTGACGGCGTACTCGACGGAAGGCAATGAGATCTCAGTTCGGCAGGAAATCCCGATTAACAAAGGTAAATACCGTCACATTACGGTCAGCGTTGCCAAAAAATTCACCGAGCCTAGTTCAGAACAACTGGTCGAGATCAGGCAAGAGCGCGCGCTTAAGGAAGATGTCTTCTCGCATCTCGACCGTGATCGAGAATGGGAGGGAAACTTCGTTGCCCCGGTCTCTGCCACCATTTCCGATGTCTTCGGAACTGCGCGGGTTTTCAATGGCGAAACTCAGAGCATGCATCAAGGGCTCGATTACGCGGTTCCTTCGGGCACGCCGGTCAAGGCACTAAATCGCGGCAATGTTTTGCTGGCCCGTCCTCTTTTCTTCGAGGGCAATTGCATCATCATCGATCATGGGCAGGGGCTGCTAAGCCTTTACATGCACCTTTCACAGCTTGAGGTAAAAGAAGGGGAGCAAGTCACCAAAGGCCAGGAAATCGCATTGAGTGGAGGCACGGGACGTGCCACCGGACCGCATCTGCATGTCGCCGTACGCTGGCAAGGTATTTACGTAAACCCTGCGACTCTGATGAGCTTGAAACTGCCGTGAGGCTAGCCGAGGGCTGCCGACTGTTGCGATACTACCGGCACTGCCGGTTCCTGCACTGCGATACCGTCACGAAATGTGACTGTTCTTCCCGAGATCGCCGGAACCCGCTCGCCCGGAACGATGATTCCAACCAGATTCAGCGGATCAGAGGCCGAAAGCATGATCGTTTCCCCGCTGGGCGGCATCCTTCGCGTGGCCCGCAACGATTCCACCGCAACCGGCAAGGCAAATTGCTCGCCCAGAAATCCATCGACAAATCGACCGCCGCGAATTTCTCCCCGGTCTTCCAGGCGGCGGAATGCAATTTGCAATTCCCGCCATTTCGGCAAATTAGTCTCGCGTGCCAGCAAGTCGCGGAACACAATTCCGTACCGTTTGAGCAACATCCAGCAGGTCGCCTCGCTGGCACGATTGCGTTCGACCATTTGATCTGTGTACAACAACGCCCAGCGGCCAGCACTATGCCGAGGTCTCGCTGCGCGACCGCTTCCCTGCCCCGCACGCCGCTTGGGATCAATCAGCGAACGCAAGTTGTCGAAACCGTCTGCCGTTACAATACCAGCGGCCACCAGTTCCCATAATGCGGTTTCAATTTCTGCCTTCAATTTTCCGGTACCGCGAACGATGTCGGCGAAGAACGAGGCTCCGCGCTGGCGCAGAAAATCGAGCACCTGCTTCGCCCCCACGCTCAAACCGCGGGCTTCGGGCTGGTCGGCGATGGGGTTGTGGGAAGCCATCCAGTCGGCTTCTTCGCGCACAAAGAACGTAATCGGCGCAACGCTGGTAGGGACTACACGGCGGCGGCCATTGGCAGAATCTTCCAGCGTCGCAGGATGTGGCGATAACCTGCCCCACCCGACAGCTCCCGTCAGGCACAGCTGATCGAGCCATTTGGGATCGTAGTTTGCGATCCGCCGGCTTAATATTTGCCGTTCCCACGCATTCGCCGGAATTTCAAATCCCTGAAGCTGGCGCAGAACATCGAGCGTGGCCCGCTCGCCCTGAACCTGTGAACTCGGAGCAACGTGCTGCCAACGCAGCAACCAGCGCATGAATTGTGCCGCCGTGACTGGCTCAATTTGCTTGCGCAATGTAGCTACGGTGAGCCGGTGAATTCGGGCCAGCAGACGCCGCTCGCACCACTCGACCTGCGCAGGAACAGTCGCCCCCGGCTGTCCAGTCGGGCGCAGTTCGATGGGTTCGTTCGTGGCTGTTTGCCCAGTAAAGTTTCCCCGCAGTACCGAGCCGCTCGCCTCCATCCGCAGAAGCGCTTTTTCAATGTCGGAGCTCGGTAAACCGAGCAGCGAGGCTAGTTGAGTGGCAGTAGCTGGCCCAATATGCGACATCCAGCCAGTTACGATCGATAACAACCCGTCATCGCGAGTAGCCGGCGCGTTGCCAACGTCGACCACTGGCTGCTCGAATCGGGCATCTGGAAAAAGTAGCTCAAACCACTTTGCACGCTCAACTGCGATCCAGTACCGCCGTCCTTGGCTCTCCAGAACGATCGCCCGCCCCTGCTGCACCAAGGTGTCGAAGAACCATTGCCACTGGCCGAGATCGAGCGCAAACCCGAAGGCATTCGATGAAATGGCCGGTAGTGCGATCAAAGTATGCAATACATCGTGCAGTTCGTCGGCATCACGAACGTCAGGCCAGGCCTCCTCTCGAACCTGGGCAATTGCCGCTGGATCGAGTTTCCCCACCTCTTCCAAAACAGATTCCGGCAGAATGCGGCGCATCTCGACCGCACGCGCCCTGCGCTCCTCGAGAGGCGCATCGTCGAGATAAGCGTAAGGATTGGCATTCAGAATTTCGTGTGAGAACTGCGATGGAACAGGCGTGTCCACTGCCAAGACACGGATCTTACCGGCTTCGATCCGACGCAGCAGGTCCTTCAGCCCTTCCAGATCCATGGCTTCGCTGAGGACATCTTTCATGACCTCGTTCACCAGCGGGTGATCGGGAATCTGAATATCTCCTACAATGTTTTCCTGACAGGCGGCGACATCCGGGAATACGGACGCGAGCAAGTCATCCGAGCGGATGCGCTGAATTTGCGGTGGGATTTTCTTGCCACCCTGAAAGCGCAGTAGCGCAAGCGACCGGTTCGCATCCCATCGCCAGCGCGTTCCAAAAATTGGAGAGGCTAGAGCTGCCTGTTCAAGAATCGGCTGCACCGTCTCAGCGTTCAAGAAATGAAAAACATCACCAAGCGGAAAACTATGTTGCTCGGCAAGGGCAATATTCAGGCCATTGTCGGTGGCGGCGGCTTGAAGCTCAAAGTTGAAGCTGCGGCAAAAACGCTTTCTTAAAGCAAGGCCCCAAGCTTTGTTGACCCGCCCACCGAAGGGAGCGTGAATGACCAGTTGCATTCCACCGCCTTCATCAAAGAATCTTTCAGCGATGACCGTGTCCTGCGTCGGCACCGCTCCCAGCACCGCCCGGCCCTGCAGAATGTACTCGATCATCTGCTCAGCGCCAGAGTCGTCCAAACCGCATTCCTGCTTGAGCCAGTTGATCGTTTCCGCAGCTAGCGGCTGGGAAGGCGAGAATCCAACGGGAGAAATGGCCTCCAGCCGATCGCTGATCTCCCGCCTCAAATCGGCTACGTGACAGGACAATTCCTGGGTTCGCGCCGGAGCTTCGCCGAGCCAAAAAGGAACTGTAGGCGGTGCACCGTGCGCATCCTCGACCAACACGCGACCGGATTTCCCCTCGACACGGCGAATGCGCCAGGAGGTATTTCCCAGCAGCACGATATCGCCTGCATTGCTCTCGACGGCGAAGTCTTCGTCGAGCGTGCCGACCACAACTCCGTCTGGTTCGGCCACCATCGTGAACAACGCAGTTTCTGGAATCGCGCCTCCGCTGGTGATTGCCGCCAACCGGCTCCCGCGGCGCGCCCGTAAACGGCGATTCACTCGATCGCGATGCAGGTAGGCGCCGTAGCGGCCTCGTCTTGCCGCAATTCCCTCCGAAAGCATCTCGAGAATCGCGTTGTAGGTTTCGCGTGAAAGATCACGGTACGGATATGCACGCTTGATCAGAAAGAAAAGCTCGTCCTCATCCCAGCTATTCTCGTGTAACGCGTGCATTCCTGCCGGTGGAAACTCGTTCTCGGCTGTATCTCGCACAACATTCGCCGATGAAAGTATCGCTGTCGCAGCACTCGCCTCCGCAGCACATGCCGCCACAATTTGCTGCGCCAGCACATCCAGTGGCGAGTTCGGAATCATGATTCGATCGAGATCGCCGTGCCGGATGGCGCGAACTAACGCAGCACATTCCTGGAGCTCATCGCGCGTCGTGGCAAAGAATCGTCCCTTCGGAATCGCGCCTCGCCAGTGCCCGGAGCGACCAACTCGCTGCAGCGCAACCGCGATGGCCCGGGGCGAACTGATCTGAACAACCAGGTCCACCGTCCCAATATCAATTCCCAATTCCAGTGATGCCGTCGCAACCAGCACCTTGATTTCGCCTTCTTTGAGTTTTCGCTCTGCGTTCAGCCGCAGTTTGCGGGAAAGACTTCCATGATGGGCTGCGACATTCTCTTCGCTGAGTTTTTCTGCCAGATGATGCGCCACGCGCTCTGCCAGGCGGCGGGTATTCACGAACACGAGTGTGGAGCGATGTTGTTGTACGAGTTCGGCAATACGCTCGTATACTTCATCCCACATTTGGTTGGTGGCGATGGGCCCAAGCTGGGTGGCGGGCACTTCCACGGCAAGGTCGAGTTTTCGTTTGTGTCCGACATTGACAATCACCGGCGCCGGCCTGCCGTTTCCAGTTAAAAAATGAGCGATTTCTTCGATCGGCTTCTGCGTGGCCGAGAGGCCAATCCGGATAGGTCTTCGCTTAGTGAGCGCTTGCAACCGCTCCAGCGAGAGCGTCAGGTGTGCTCCTCGCTTGTCGTCAGCAACGGCGTGGATCTCGTCGACAATCACCGTCTCCACGTCGCGCAAAATGGCTCGGCTACGTTCAGCCGTAAGCAGAATGTAGAGCGATTCGGGCGTAGTGACGAGAATGTGCGGTGGGCACTTCAGCATGGCTCTTCGTTCGTGCATCAGCGTGTCGCCCGTGCGCACGGCGGTGCGAATCTGCGGCATCAGAAGCCCACGCTGGCCTGCCATCTGTAGAATCTCGCCGAGGGGGATCTCCAGGTTCTTCTGAATGTCGTTTCCGAGGGCCTTTAAAGGCGAGATGTAAAGAACTTCCGTACGGTCCTGAAGATCGCCATTAAGTGCCTTTCGTACCAGTCGATCAATGCAGGCAAGGAACGCGGCTAAGGTTTTGCCAGAGCCGGTTGGCGCCGAGATCAGCGTGGTGTGACCGGCCAGAATGGGTGGCCAACCCTGCTCCTGCGGCTCGGTGGGTGTGCCGAACCTGTGGACAAACCAATCCTGAACAAGAGGATGGGCCCAATGAAGTGAGGAAGGGACGGGGGACACTAGCCGTTATTGTAAATGGAATCCTCGGCTTTCGCAAAACATTCGCCTATTTGGAAATGAATGCGCGGCAGAAAAAAGCCCACCGGTTGTCTGCTTGGGGCGTGCTCGGGTCGACAACCGATGGGCTACCGTTTCTCCTTACTCACCCTGTGTTTTCAGGAGTTATGTGTACTAATTGAACCCTAACCCACGGTAAAGTTGCGAACGGGTTTGTAAATATTTGTAACGCTACTTACCAACCAGCTACTCTGGAATTGCCGGGGGCCGCGCTGCCATCAATTGCGTGAAACGAGCGTCGCTGCGCAAGTGTTCGAAATCCGGGTCTTTATAGACATCGTCAATGCCCTTGTAGCCTTCTTCCATGGCGCGCTTCAGGTATTCGATGGACCTATCACTATCGCCCTCTTTGGCAAAGAGCTTGGCGAGGACAAACTCGAAATGAGCCCGATCCTCAGGCGAGGCCATTTGTGCTGAGATCCCGGTGTGCGAGGTGCGTTCGAAGACCGTCGGATCGAGCCGCACAGCTTCCATGTAAGCCCCAGTCGCTTTTTCAAACTCTTTCTTTGAAAAATACGCTGCACCGAGATTGCTATAGTAAGACGCTGAATCCGGTCGAAATTTCAGCGCGGTTTCATATTGCTTGACGGCATTTCCATACTTTTTTTGCAGATACCAAATGACCCCCAAATTGTTGTGCGCGTCTGCAAACTGATGGTCAAAATGAATAGCGCGATCGAAATCCTTTCTGGCATCTTTGTAATGCTGTAATAACAGCTCGGTAATTCCGATCTTGTTCCATATCGGGCTGTTCTTCGGAGCTTTTCTCTCCGCAGCCTGGTAATAATCCAACGCATCGAGATA
>JAFAGX010000386.1 GCA_019237515.1 Acidobacteriaceae bacterium | reverse complement strand
CGCAAATGTCTTCCGGTTAATTTCACAAACACATCTTCCAGGCTCGCCTGCCGCGTCGTCAGGTGCTCGAGCTGGCCTCCTTGCGTTTCTACCGCTTCGAGCAAGGCCGGGATGGTCCGGTGCGGTTCGCGAACCGTCAGACAAACCAGTCCGTCATCCTGTCGAACGCCTTCAACGCCCGGCAGTCCTCGCCAACGCTCTGCGGCCGCCGAATGATTGGTGCTGGCTTCGAACTCGACCACATGATGCCCACCCAGCCGCGCTATCAGGTCCTCCGGTGTGCCCTCAGCGATGATTTGCCCATGATCGACAATCGCAAGCCGGTCGCACAACCGTTCTGCTTCATCCATGTAGTGCGTGGTCAGCAGAACGGTGCCGCCATGATGCTGGAATCCACGAATAATGTCCCAAAGCTGACGCCGGCTTTGTGGATCTAGTCCGGTTGTGGGCTCATCCAGAAACAGAATCCTCGGGTTCCCAACCAGGGCCGTAGCCACCGCCAATCGTTGCCGCTGGCCCCCGGAGAGTTTCCCCACCCAGGCGTCGGCTTTCTCTCGAAGCTGCAACTGATCCAGTACCTCGTCCGACGCACGAGGTTCGTGATAGAAGCTGGCAAATAGTTCGATGGTCTCGCGGACCGTCAATTTTTCCGAGAGCCGCGTCTCTTGTAACGAAATTCCAAGCCACTCGCGCAACTCCCGAGAGTTTTCCTGCCAAGTGTGGCCGAGAATGGAAACCTGCCCGGACGTGGGTTGTAGCAGGCCCTCCAGGATTTCGATGGTGGTCGTCTTGCCCGCACCATTTGGCCCGAGCAGCCCGAAGCATTCTCCGGTCTTAATTTGCAGGTTAAGCCCGCGCACCGCTTCGACCTTCCCGTCATAGGTCTTTCGCAGATCGCGGCATTCGATGGCGACAGGCATTCCGGAAATTCTATCTGAACAGTCTGAATTGCGCTTCACACCGGAGCACTTCGACTCATATACAATAATCATCACCCTCGGGGGTTAAGAATCGTTACTCTGCACGCCCAGCGACGCACACTGCTGACCGTGCCGCCGGCAAACTCAATGCCTTGCTAAAAGCTTTTCACGGTTGTCGCTAGAAAGGATAGTTCCATGCTTCGACGAATCCAGCCTGTTCTCTTCGTCATCTTGATCCTCGCACCTGTGAGTTTTGCCCAAAGCGTTCGCCATTTTTCCTTTCATTACGCATTCACTGTCAAGAATCTCTCGCCCGGAGAATCTGTGCGCATCTGGATGCCGATAGCTCAATCGGACGCGTACCAGGACATCAAGGTGATTTCAGCGAAGGGCGATCTTCCACTGAAGAAGACTCACGAATCGGAATTTGGCGATGAGATGTACTACGCGGACGCCTCCAGGAACAAACAATCAGAGTTGCATTTCGAAATCGTCTACGATGTTGTACGACACGAGCACCTTACGCTCGGGACCTATTCGCCTCACCTCGAGTCAGTGGCCCTGAATCCAAAAGAAAAGAAACGGGATCTTGCTCCGGACGCCCTGGTTCCGACTACGGGTTTGCCGGCTGAATTGGCGGCGAAGTCACCGAAGGAAAGACATCGACTCTCGATAAATCTCGCGCCATTTATGATTACGTTTTTTCCACGTTGCGCTACGACAAAACCGGAACCGGCTGGGGCCGCGGTGATGTGCTCTACGCGTGCGATGCAAAGAAAGGCAACTGCACAGACTTCCATTCATTGTTTATTGCCATGGCGCGTTCCCAGGGCATTCCCGCGCGCTTCGAAATCGGGTTCCCGATTCCCGCCGACAAAAATTCGGCTGAAATCGCTGGCTATCATTGCTGGGCCGAGTTCTTCGATCCGCAGCACGGCTGGATTCCCGTCGACATCTCCGAAGCATGGAAACATCCGGAGAAAAAGGATTATTTCTTTGGAGCGCACGATGACAATCGCGTGCAGTTCACGGTTGGCAGGGACTTGGAATTAAATCCGAAACAATCCGGAAAGCCGCTCAACTATTTCATTTATCCTTATGTCGAAGTAGCGGGAAAAGAATATTCAAATGTTTCGGATGCGTTTTCATTTTCCGATGTAGCAGGAACCTCAACGGCCTCAATCAATCAGCATCGCGATTAATGAGTGGTTGTGCACTTGAGCCGTGCATCACGCTTGGTTGTGGTGTAGCGCCCTTGCGATCGCGCCACAGGATTGCATTCAACACGGCTGAATCAACCGCATCGGGGCGCGAGAAGTCCATACTCCCTGACTCCTTGGCCCCCGGAGCTTTGGTCGAATTCATCTGATAGATCAAAGAGTTATCGCGGTTGCTCCAATCAGCGGTAAACGGCGCCTGATTTCCATTGCCCGAAAACAGATTACTCATCACCGGCGCGTACCCGTCGTTCTGGTTCATCGGAGGCAATCCGAGCAATGTTTCCATCGTATGAATCATGCTCACAGTCGTGTAGAAGCGACGCTCTACAAATGGCTGCTCGGATGATCCCGGAGAGTATTTGCTGATCACGAATGCGATCGACCTGTGCGCATCCACGTGATCGGCCCCGTTTTGTGCGTCATCCTCCACGATGAAAATGGCAGTGTCGTCCCAGTACGGACTGTGCGAGACTGCCTCCACCACTCTACCCACTGCCAGGTCATTGTCCGCAACTGATGCGGCCGGCCGCGGATGTCCGGGCGTAGTTCCATGCGTGTGGTCGTCCGGCAAATAAAGCAAGGTAAATGCAGGTAACTGTTCGCCCTTGCCGCTGTTACGCGCACGTACAAACTCTTCGAACTCGTTCAGAAATTCATCTGCCCTCAGTTGATCCGGATAATCCGTATTGAAGTCGACAAACTTGGGATCGAAATGATCGCGCAAAACCGCTTTTGTGGGCTTATTAAACTTCATCAGCGGAACCGGCCATGGCCAAGGGCTCGCGCTGCCATGCGGCTGGCCAACATTGTCCGGCAGGGCTTGTCCTTTCACCACTTCGGCGTGCGGACATTTCTCGGAGAAAGCCGAAGGCGTGCCCTCCTTCGGCGACTCTACTCCTTCCGGCTTGCACCAGATCGTCGCTACGAATTCCCCGTAATCGCGATAGCTCAAACCGTGGGATGCGAGGTTGTCCCAGATGTAGCCGCTGCCAGGCGCGTCGACGTCTGACTCGTTATTCTCCAAAGGAAACTCATCAGCAACAGTGCCTTGAAAATCGTACGTGCGCTCTTTACCTCGATAATTAATTTGCCAGTTTTTCTCGTTGTAATCGCTGGTGATGGCCGCAGTCGACCACTCGTGCCCGTTGCCCGACACCTCGCCGCTGTCATAGAAGTCATCCAGCACTCCAAATTGCAGCGCAAGCTTATGCTGGTTCGGAGTGACGTCGGACCCGTACATCACCAAAGAAGCGTCGCCGTTCCCGACTTTCAGATCGCCCAATACCTGATCATAGGACCGATTCTCTTTCAGGATGTAAATGACATGCTTGATCGGATTGGACCTGTTTGCGAACTGAATCGGGCCGGGATCGGAAACAAATCGGTTATTATCCTCCACTCGCCGTGTCAGCGCCGGCAATTGACTTTCGATGTCGGGAATTTTGATCCGTGCAACGGAGCCGTACAGCAGCGTCGCGATGTAGGCGTGCGAGTGATGGTTAATCTCGTAATCGGTTTGACCCGGGAAATTGTCTGGTCCAGTGCCTTGGCCTTTCGACGTCGCAACTAGCAGATCGTCGCCAATTGTGGTCAATGCGGTTGGGTACCAATCAGTGGGGATGAAGCCAATAGGTTGAAAGAGTGGCATGACCAGGATTGGCGCACGGCGAATCGCCGCGACATCAAAGACTGCTACTGCATCGAGACAACTGTCTGCTACGAAAAGTTTGTTTCCGTCGTTCGACTGCGCCAGCGCACTCGGACAGGAACCGGGGAAGTTTGCTTGATTCCTACCACTCTCGCCGGCCGCGAGGCTGGTAATTAACGGGCGGCTAGGACCCGCCCCGATCTCTAGCATCATGACCTGATCTTCGTTGGAAAGCGCGACAAACAACTCGCTTTCGCTTGGACTTAGCAAAAGTGCAGTCGGATGCGGGCTGGGACCACCCGCCTTGCCCGACACCGCCAGCGGAATCGAGCGCACCACACTGCCCAACTCCAGATTGAGCATTACTACTTTTGATGCATTCCACAAACTGCACCAGGCGCGTACACCATCGCGTGCCACTACGCAGGTATACGGGAACTCGGAAGGGATCATCTTGTGCTCGCTGACGTCAATACTTTTCAGAATGCGTCCGTCCGCCGAATCCAGCAGCACGATATTGTCCGAGTAATTGTTCGCGACGAGCAGCTTGTCAGAATTCCCATTCGTCCCGGGAATGACCGCCAGACCAGCAGGATAGGGAATTGCCATTCCGCTCGGAGTTTTTCGCAAAGCCGAGGCAATAACCTTTGAATTGGCAACCTTCTGTGGAACAATTTTTATAAAGCGCTCCGGAGCAACCTTGCCTTCGCGGAAGCTGTACACGGCAATGCCGTCCCCCGTGTCCCCTGCTTTCTCCCCCGTCGGATCGCTAATGGAACCCATCGACGCAAAGACGTGATTGCCATCGGAGCTGAAGGCCAGTCCAATATAGTAGCTCTGGCGCGCGTTCTCTTTCAGGCGTTCGTCAGGGAAGTCCGTCAGCTTATTTGTGGAGAGATCGAGAATCGCAATCGACTGGTAACCTTTTTCTTGCTGCGATCCGTAGCCATCGTTCAGAAAAGCCGCGTAGCGCTTGTCAGGACTCACCGCGATTGTCGGCGTAAAACCGTTCAGCGTGCCCATAACTCCCGGCGCAGCCCCGATCAGGAATTTGCTTGTGGGCAGTGGAATCTGACGTAATTGCAGGTTCTCTTCACCCTGCGGATTCGGCGTCTGAGCAAAAACAATGGTCAAAACCGAAACCAGCAGCATCGACACGACCACCAGGCTTAATCGCAATGCTCCTCCGATTGAGACGGAAACAAACTTCTATCACCGTGGGTGGAAAAAGGAAAGGTGCTCCCATGAATTTCGATCAGCGCGAACTTTTTAGGGTTTGTCTTCGGGAGGAATGGGAAGCTTGTCTTCGAGTTCGATGACTTTCTTGGGCGCGTGCCTGTGAAACATACGCTTCATGTCAGGAGTGAATTCGTGAGTAAGATCGGTAAGCGCGTCGGAGGTGAGAGCTCCCGTGAAGCGATTCAGGGTATTAGCAAAGCCACGGTCGGCCCGCGGGTAATACGCATTCTGCAATGAACTAGTGAACAGCGTCCCGAGCAATTCTGACGTGTTCATCGTGCTATCTCCAGTATCTCCTCGGGTTATGAGCACACGTGACACCGCATATACCCCGCGCAAGAACAAGTGCTCCTTTCCGGACGGGAAGTACCGCGGGTCCTGGTGAAGCACGCTGGAAAGCAGAAATCCTTGAATGAACCGGCGGGATTCGGTATCGGCCAGAGTCGCACCGAACCGCTTGCCCCATCCCTGCATGCCGCCTCCGTACTGCGGCCATTGCGCCCAGGCTTGCGCCCACGTGGCTTCCCACGCCGCCGACACAAAGGTGAATGGAGAATACGTCTGCCGCCGAAATGATTCGAACTTGCAGTGCGTCGAAAGTGGCACATAATCCAGACTCGAACCAGTCTCCGCGCCTGAAGTCTCGGGTGCGCTCACGACCATCTTGATCCTGCCTTCGCATGGCGCCGACAGTTTCGGGCTCGGTCCGGCAACCCCGGCCCGCTGCGCTGACTTG